>DYRK01000061.1:15519-16606 GCA_020718785.1 Desulfatirhabdium butyrativorans
GTAACTCCTAAATGATAATACCATTTTCAGCTTATTACCTGCTGCCGGTAAAAAATATCTCCGACCATATTGAATTATCCCTGAATACAATCTATGATTAAGATAAAAAATTACCCCCTTTTGTAAAAGGGGACAGAATAATTCGGGCTGGATAAATATTGAAATCTGACAGCAAGCGGTTAAATCCAATGGAGTCCTTCAAAAAGACCAAAGAGGTCCCCGTAATGAAAGTGGATTACAAGACAGATGTCGGAAAAAAAAGAAGTCAGAATGAAGACAGCCTCGTAATTGATGAAAAAAGGGGTATTTATCTTCTGGCAGACGGCATGGGGGGACATCAGGCAGGCGAAGTTGCCAGCAGAATGGCGGTCGAGGTGGCTTATGATTCTTTGGTTCACACCATAGCGCGGGATACTTCCGATGATGACATTCCCGGAATTCTTAAAGAAGCTTTGTTCAAAGCGCATGAGGCCATAAAGCTCAGTACAAAAATAGATATCGACTATGAAGGCATGGGAACCACGCTTATACAGATGGTTGTCAGAAAAGACAGGGCTTATGTCTGCAATACCGGAGACAGCCGGATTTACCTTATCCGTGATAAAATCCGGCAGGTTACCAAAGATCAGACCTGGGGAGACTATCTTGTCGAACATAAAAATATGGAACCGGAAAAGATTCCGGCACAGTCATGGCATATTCTTACGCAGGCAGTAGGCGTGACTGTCAATATACGGCCCGAACTGAAACGGATCAATCTTAAAGATAACGATGTGCTGCTGATGTGTTCGGACGGACTTACGGATATGCTGAGCGATGAAGAAATAGAACATATTGTCATCCGGTCAAAAGAAGAGGCTTTCGACAAAGCCGCGGTCAATCTCGTGGACGCGGCAAACAGCAAGGGCGGAAGAGACAATATTTCGGTGGTTCTGGTAAAATACAACAGTCTGAAAATCGAAGTCGAATGTACGGCTTTTTCCCTGAACAAATGCTGAGGACAGTCCGCAGTCCTGTCCCTACGGGTAACCCTTTTCTCGTTCCCAAGCCCCAGCTTGGGAACGCACCTGCCGGGGAAGCCCCGGCT
>DYRK01000580.1 GCA_020718785.1 Desulfatirhabdium butyrativorans
CAGAATCGTTTTACGGAAAATCGGGAAAGCGCACATTGTGACAGTGGAAATAATAATAAGATTGGCATTTTTGCTCCGGAAATCAGGGCAGAAAAAATTGAACGCTCTGTTCCGGACAGTTCATAGCATAAGCGATAATCTTTTCGGAATAACGCCCGATTCGGATAATAGCGGCTGTTTTAAGGCAGCAGTCTGACTGAGAAATCTTCCGGGCAATGAACAATATGCGGGGAACCAGCAGAGCGTTGATATACGGAATACCCTTATCCCTGCAATATCCTGCGCCTTTTCTGTCGTCAATAAGAATAAAATCTCCGATTCCGGCAAGATACCGGCAGACCGTCTCCTGCTCGCCTCTGCCCCGCAGGGAAGGGACCGCTTCTGTTTCCTTATTCGGCGGACTGATAATAATTCGGTTTTTTATTCCGTATTCCCGAAATTCTTCCGCTGCCGGATACCCTTCCCGAGTCACTTCCTCATAAACCGCCTGAGTCATAATGACCTGATATGTTTCTGTAAGATTTTGAAACAGACCGCATTTGAACAATATTATGGCTGATGAAGCATCAATAAGAATTGTTTTCATGTTTCACGCCTGCGCCCAGTCTGAGAACATAGATCACAACAACAGCCGTGCCGATGAATGCCGCAAAAAAAAGAATCATGGGAGAATACTGAGGAATCACCTGAATATCCGTAAGTCTGAAATATGGTGCAAGGCATGCGGTTCTGAGCATATCCCGCATGAGAATCATGGAAAATATCAGTCCGAGCGCGGATATTGCGGCGCCCCTGACTTTCCGGTAAAAACCGAATACAAGGGTCATAACCGTCAAACTCAGGCTTATTATAAACGTATGGGTATAAATAGTATTTCGCCCCATAAAAAGCAGCATAATATCTCTGGGCAGGCTTATCAGAAACCATGAACCGATAAGAATCTGCAGCAATGTGGCGTAAGTGAACCATTTCATTCCCCGCTCAATATAGGCTTCCGCACCGCGAATCCCTTTTTTCTGCTTCAATGACCACAGCACCGCGATAAAAAGCCCGCCCACAGCCGCGGATGCAGTCATAAAATGCAGAAATCTCGGAAAAAGACTCGGATCAGAGAGATTCAGCACTGTTCCGCGGGGATTGTCAAAAAATACAGTCCATGTTTGAGGCTTCAGCATCAGAGTCATATTGTTGGTGAAAAGAAATGCAATGGCGAAAAATATCAGGACGGTAAAGCCGATAAAATAAGTTCGGGCAGAATGCAGCCTGTCAAAATTTAATTTGCAGTAATACGCGCTGTAGTAAGCAATAATCAGCATTATGATCACAGAAAGCCAATATACAGCCATAATCATGGAACTTACATATATGAACTGCCCGTAAAGAACCTGAAGAAACAAAAAAGGCGCAACTCCCAGATTGATCGTAAAGGCAATGATAAAAGTCAGTTTCTGTGAAATATCTTTTTCAAGAGGATAAGCTCCGGTATCTTTTTTCAAATGACCGCATAAGGCAATCATGCCTGTGCCGACCATGACATTCATAAAAAGAAGGTGCAGCATAAAGGTCAGTGTGAGCAGAAATCCGAACCATTCCGAGGGGACAGGAATGGAGTCGGGGCTGGGAATAAGAGTAGCAATTTCCATGTTTAACCTCCGGTATCCGATCAGTAGGACGATTTTGCAAATCGTCCGGTTGATAAAACGATTTGCAAAATCGTTTTACTGTAAAACGGCTTTGCAAGCCGTTTTTTGTCCGTTTCAGCAGAACGGTCTGAAAAATTGTCCGGAAACGATTTGCAAAATCGTTTTACTGTAAAACGGCTTTGCAAGCCGTTTTTTGTCCGTTTCAGCAGAACGGTCTGAAAAATTGTCCGGAAACGATTTGCAAAATCGTTTTACTGTAAAACGGCTTTGCAAGCCGTTTTTTGTCCGTTTCAGCAGAACGGTCTGAAAAATTGTCCGGAAACGATTTGCAAAATCGTTTTACTGATAATTGACTAATGACTGCATGACTTGCACGCGGGATTTTTTTTCACTTCGATTTCTCTGAAAGTCATTTCTCTGCCTTGAATATAAAGCAGTCTGCCTTTTAATCCGCCGCTTATTCCGGTAATCAGTTTCAGGGCTTCCATGCTTTGAATGGATGCCAGCAAGCCGGCCGTAGGAGCGACTGCGGGAATGCCTTCATTTTTTTTTCTTTTTCCGGGAAACAGGCATTCAAAACAAGGAGTTTCGCCCGGAACAAAGGTTGTCACCATGCCGTCGAATCCCTCGATTCCGGCAAATACAAAGGGAATATGGTTTGAGAGATGAACCCGGTTTAGTATTTTTCGGGTCTCATGATTGTCTGTGCCGTCTATAATCAGGGCGCAGTCTCCGACCAGTTCCGCTATATTGTCATCCCGGATTTCCGCGCAGACCGCGTCAATACGGCAATGAGGATTCAGGTTCCGGAGCTTTTCCTTTGCAGATTCTGTTTTGGCTTTCCCGATGTCTCCGGTTCCGTGAAGAATCTGACGGTTCAGATTTCCCGGCTCCACCGAATCCTTGTCCACAATTCTGAGATAGCCGACTCCCGCGGCAGCCATATAATACGCGGAAACAGATCCGAGACCTCCGAGACCCGCGATAAATACTTTTGCCGCTTTCAGCTTTTCCTGACCCGCTTCGCCGATTTCAGGAAGAATAAGCTGACGGCCGTATCGGATTTTTTCTTCATCAGATAATGCCATTATCATAAGTAATTATTGACCTGCCTGCTTGCTATGTCAACAAAAATTCGAAGCGCGGTTCTGAACCCTGATTTTCAGGATTCGGGGATTTTCCTGATTTATGTTTTCCTCGTTCCCAAGCCCCGGCTTGGGAACGCATCTGCGCCCGAAGCCCCGGCTTCGGGCCGTCTCCCGTCACGGGAAGCCGGGGAACCTCCCCGGCAGGTGCGTTCCCAAGCAGGGGCTTGGGAACGAGAAAAATTCGAAGCGCGGTTTTGAATCCTGATTTTCACGATTCTGGGATTTTTTCCTCGTTCCCAAGCCCCGGCTTGGGAACGAGAAAAATATTTCAGGTTGCGGTTTCGACAAAAACAGGATATGAATAAAAAAGGTTCGGGGTGAGAGGTCAGGGGAAAATGACCCTGAACCCCTTTTCGGATATGCTTTGGAAAGGATAAACACTGATGTCTTTGAATAACAAAGAAAAAATATTCATCATATTACGGATTGCGCTGGGGATTCTTTTTATTTGGGCAAGCTGGGACAAGATACTCGACCCCAAAGGCTTTGTCCGGGTGGTTCAGAATTACGCCATCCTCCCGCCGATATTGGCAAACTTCACGGCAATTGTCCTGCCGTGGATCGAAGCCGTAAGCGGAATTCTCCTGATATCAGGCTATTATATCCGCGGAAGTGCGGCTATCGTCTCAGGTCTTATGCTGGTTTTCATGTCGGCATTGGCATGGAATATGTACAGGGGAATTGATGTCACATGCGGCTGTTTTTCAAACGAACTGAAAGCAGCCGCAACCGGAGATTATGTGTATGAAATTCTGAGAGATATCCTGATTCTGGGGGCTGGTCTGCGGATATTTTTCTATAAAATCGGGCAGGATTCGGCAGATCGAAAACTTTCATAATCCATCAGCATCCGGAGTGCAAAAATAGAGCGAAGCGATTTTTTGCATATATTTCATATAGTTCTAAAATTCGGCAGGGTGCAGAAAACCGCTCCGTTTCACTCCGCTCTATTTTTGCACTCCGGAAACATCATCCGGA
>DYRK01000581.1:0-2185 GCA_020718785.1 Desulfatirhabdium butyrativorans
TGACTATGCCGGCAAATGAACAATTTTCTGTCCCGGATGAATATCTGATGTTTGAAATATTTGAGCAGAAACCCTCGGAAGCATTCCCGGAAGACGGATTCTGGTGTTATGAAGTAACGGATAACAACGGGATCACCCTGAGATTTTCATTTAACCTGTTTGAACGCTCAGTTCAGACAACTCTTCTGATGAACGGCAGGGATATCCAGACTGTCTGCCAGGAAGGAGCAGTATCTCTGACGCCTGTATTGGAGCATGGAAACAGGGGACTCAGAGGAAAATTTCAGTTCGGCACCGAAGCCTCGACGCTTGAAATTCAGGTATCGCCTGAAATAAAAGTGAAGTGGTCTGCTTTGCTGAATGAAAGCTGATATGCGAAATCCGTGAAATCTGTTTGATCTGCGGTTCGGAGGCTTGTCTGCAAGGATTGGTGTACGTCATCTGCAAGGATTGTGTATAAGCAAGGATTGCTTGCGGTTTTGCCCGAATCCCTGCTTACACCCGGTCCTTGCAGATTAACAGTCTGGATTGATAATATTTTAAAAACTAAGGAGAAAATATGCAGAACGGGAAAATTTTTTATGTGAATATTACTGTCACTTCCGATGAGGACGGATATTTAGCCAGATGCCCGGACATACAGGGAGCTTTTGCCGAAGGGGATACAGTGGAAGAAGCTGTTTTCAACTGCGTTGATGTTATAAAAATGATTGCCGATTACAGAAAAGAACGGACTGAAACCTTAGCAGGGCAGAGGGCTGATGTCCTGCCCGATACCGAGATTTCGGTTCAGATGCCGCTGAGTGTGAGTCTCTGATGGGCAAATTAAGAGAATTGCGTTATGATGAAGTGACAGCACGTCTTCGCAGCTTCGGTTTCCGTTTTTACCGCCACGGAAAAGGTTCTCATGAACTATGGGTGCGGGATGCTGACGGAAAAGCTGTTCCTGTTCCACGGCATGACAAAGCTGTTCGTAAAGGTACACTGCGGGCTATTATCCGTGAAATCGGTGTGAGTGCGGATGAATTTATGGATGCAGAGAAACAGTAGGGTGGGCGTGAACATGCCCACCTTTTCATCAACTGTCTGAATCATGATTCACAGGATTAAAGGATGAACAGGATTGTTCTCAATCTCGTTCCCAAGCCGGGGCTTGGGAACGAGGAAAAGTAAGAAGTAAATTAAGTGAAACAATTTCTCACTTCTCACTTCTCACCTTTTTCCGATACAGAAGCGTTTTCCCATAGTTTACAGAGTCAAAGCGGTCGCTGAGGGCATAAACATTTTCTGTGCTTCCCAGAACAAGAAAACCGTTATCAGAAAGCATCTCGCAGAATTGGCCGATAATGCGGGTCTTTGTTTCGATATTGAAATAAATCAGAACATTGCGGCAGAAAATCATATCAAATCCCCCCAGCATGGTAAAGGGGCGGATCAGGTTGGTCTGCCGGAATTCCACCATGCTACGGATATTGCTGTTTATGATCCAGCGTGAGCCGTCTTTTCTGAAATATTTTGCCGTCCGTTCCGGTGAAAGACCTCGTCTGATCTCTGCTTCGGAATATTCGCCGTCCATGGCTTTTGCAAGCATTTTGCTGGCAATATCTGTGGCAAGGATGCCGAAATCTTCTTCGGAAACAGAAAGATGGCGGTTGGCATCGGCATATTCCTGAATCAGCATGGCAAGGCTGTAGGGTTCCTGTCCGCTTGATGATCCCGCGGACCAGAACCGTGTTTTTGCTCCTTTCCGGGTGTATGAGCGGGATTTACGCTGCCGGATGAGTTCTCCCAGTTGAGGAAGAATATAGTCTTTGAATGCAGCAAAAGGATGTTCATCCCGGAAAAAGCAGGTCTCGTTGGTGGTTATCGCATTGATAATTTTCTCCTGAATGAGCGGAATACTGCTTTGCTTCAGCTTCTGATGAAATTCGGAGAATGTGGTGCAGCCGGATGCTGAGACAAGCGGTTCAAGCCGCTGGCGGATGAGATAGGCTTTATTGTCGGAAATAGCGAGTCCCGTTATGCTGTGAATGTAGTCACGCAGAAGATCGAATTCCTGTCTGGAAAGCTCCATTGTCTCACCCCCTTTTAAATGAGAAATGAGAAGTGAGAAGTGAGAAATTTTCACTCCTCACTCTTCACTTCTCACTTTTCACTCCTCACTTCTCACTCCTCACTTCTCACT
>DYRK01000581.1:2285-3769 GCA_020718785.1 Desulfatirhabdium butyrativorans
TCACTCCTCACTTCTCACTCCTCACTTCTCACTTCTTATTCACCAGCGAAATCACGGTATCGGCAATTTTTCCCAGCGGCAGCATTTCATCAACTGCGCCGGCAGCCTGAGCGCTTCCGGGCATTCCCCAGACCACACTGGTTTCCTCATCCTGTGCAATGATATACGAGCCTGCACGTTTGAGCGCGGCTGCTCCTTTGGTCCCGTCGGTTCCCATACCGGTCAGGATTACGGCAACAGTATTTTCCTCATAAACAGCGGCTGCGGATCGGAAAAGTATATCTGCCGAGGGGCGGCATCCTTTTTCCGGAGGCTGTCTGTTTACGATAATCACAATATTTTCGCCTCGCCTGCGGATCAGCATGTGTTTGCCTCCGGGCGCGATATAGGCAAAGAGTTCCCGGACAATCATATTATTCTCGGCTTCTGTAACCGTATAACGGCATCTGCCGTTCAGACTTCCGGCAAGCGACTGGGTAAACGTGGGCGGCATGTGCTGGACGATGAATATCGGGATGGACAGATGCTCGCACATCCGAGGCAGAATTTCTGCCAATGCCCGGGGACCGCCCGTGGATACGCCGATAAGCACTGCCTGGATTTTCGACGGCGCAGATTTCGGGGGAAAGGTGCTGCGGAGAATAACAGGCGGCGGCGAAACTGCGGACAGGGCAGGAGAGATTACTGCCGGTCCGTTTTCCACGGCGGATTTCTTTGAAATCCGGCGGGAAGCAAAATAACGGATTTTGACTGCAAGCTGCCGGCTCAGACTCTCCATACTTTCCGACAGGCTTTTGCCCTCCGGTTTTGTGATGAAATCAAACGCGCCGGCCTCCAATGCCCGGATGGTAGTGTCGGCGCCCTTTTGTGTAAAAGAGCTGACCATGATTACGCCGACAGGAGGGAGTGTTCTGTCTGCGGCATTAAATTTGCGAATGGCTTCCAAAGTCTCCAGTCCGCCCATATCCGGCATCTCTACATCCAGCGTGACGAGATCAGGACGATTGGTTCTGATGAATTCAATCGCTTTGATCCCGTTCCACACCGAACCGATCACTTCTATATCTTTTTCTCCGGCAAGACTTTCCTCAACCGCGCTGCGGAAAATGCGGGAATCATCAACAATGAGGATTTTTGTTTTCACATCATTTTTTCCCATGAATCATTAGGTGACACGCGGTGACATATTACTATACTGCCCGCTGACATAATCTGCGCTGCTGTACAATGATTTTTGAGATTGTTTTATCAACGAAACTAGCAAGTTATGACAGTGTTCAGAAACAATGCCTGATGACTAAGATTTTTAAAGCAATGTCAGGGATGAAAGCTCAAGCCTGCTGAAGCCAAGTTTTGGCTGTTTCTTATACAGCAGGCTTTCAGATCATTTCAGAAACAGAAGTTTTATCCTATCGGAATTTTTCATATTCTAAGCGAGCGACCTTAAAGATTTATAATTTTTTTGCGGCAGAACAGGCATTTTT
>DYRK01000582.1 GCA_020718785.1 Desulfatirhabdium butyrativorans
CTGATTCATTTTAAGCGGGTGCAGGCTGCCGGCAGCGAAATGCCGGCAAAATAAAAACTGACAGGACTGAAAGGAGAAAGTTTATGAAAAAAAAGTTTATGTTCGGCTTTGCAGTATTCACACTTGCCGCTGTTTTTGCGGTTTCGGCTCATGCTGCCGATAAAGACAACCTGATGAAACTGAAGGTAAAAGTTACAGACGCGGCGAATTATCTGTCTGAAAAAGGTGAAACTGCTCTGGAAGAGTTCAATGACAAAAACGGCAAATGGGGTCAGGAACCTTATATTTTTGTTTACAATCTTTTCGGGGTCATAATTGCACATCCCAACAACCCGAATCTGATCGGCAAAAATCTGGTGGGTTTAAAAGATGTGAAAGGAAACCTGTTTGCTCAGGAATTTGTGGAAATCGCCAAAACTAAAGGCAAAGGCTGGAGCGAATACTGGTGGAACAAAATGGGTGAAAAAACGCCTTCCCATAAGATAAGCTATATCATGCGGGTTCCCAACCGGGAAATGTTTGTGGGCGCGGGAATTTATGAAGAGGTTTCAAAACAGGAAGTCATAAACATGGTCGGAGAGTAAAGTGAGAATTGAAAAGTGAGAAGTGAGAACTTTTCATTTCTCACTCCTCACTCCTCACTTAAAAGGGGGGCAGGCGGTGTTAAAAAAAATCACGATCAATAAGAGAATATGGGGATTGCTGCTGTCGGCATTTCTTGCGGTCATTATTCTGGGCGCGACGAATTATTATTCCTTATACCGTACCGGAATACTGTATCGGGACGCAGCCCGTGCCGCGGATATTTTACAGGAAATTCAGGGACTCCGGGCAAATCAGGAGAATTTTCTCAGAAAAATCACGCCGGAAGATGCGGCAGCAGTGGGAAAGACTCTTGACCGGCTTGAGAAACTGCTCAAGGATCGCAACAGCAATGACAAACTGAGCCGCCTGTCTGATCTGCTCAACGCATACCGGGGATTTTTTGACAAAGTCGCGTCTCTGACACTGAATATCAAAGAAGAACTGAACAGGCAGGAGACATTTTCAAAACAGGTGACAGAAGAAATAAGAAAAAATATCATTCACGTGGTCGAAGCTGCCAAAGCCCTTGATTTCATGGCAGGAAAAGAGGCTGATGTAAATCAGGAGACATTGATGAGTTTGGCTTATATGTTTCTGGAACAGACCGAGCGTTTGCAGATCAATATCATCCGGCTTTTTCTTTTCGGCAATTTCGAATCTTATTCCGAGGAAAAAAATAAGATCATCACACTCTCGGAGACAAGCAAAAAATCCTTGAATATCATTCTTCCGGCCATCAAAGACAGCGAACTCGCCAAAGCCGGAACTGCCATGGGGGAACAGTCGGACAGGCTGAAACAGACCGCGGAGACCTTGGAATCGGATTGGCAGCAGCGCGGAATCATGCAGAAAACCCTTGAATCCAAACGGAATGAACTGATTGAAACCGTCCGGGCTTTTTCCGCGGAAAATGAGGTCCGGCTTCTGACAGCGCAGCATCAGGTGAAGATGATCAGCCTGATAACAGCCGGCTGTGCCGTGGCTGTACTTCTTCTTTTCGGCTGGCTTATTATCCGCTCGATCACCCGCCCCCTGATACGCTGTGTCTATGTCGCCAATCAGTTGGCACAGGGCGACCTGATGCAGAGCATCACCGCGGACAGAGATGATGAAATCGGTCAGCTTCTCGAGTCAATGAAGAATATGCTCGAAAAGCTCAGAACTATTGTCACAGATGTCAAGAACGGCGCGGTCTATATGAAAAAAATGACAGAAAATATAAAGACGGCCGCGGATCAGTTATCTCAGGTGAGTCATGAGATGAGTCTGAGTTCCGATGAAATGTCTCAGGGAGCATCGGAGCAGGCTGCTGCCACAGAAGAAGTATCCTCATCCATGCAGGAAATGGCTGCCGCGATCCGGCAGAATTCGGATAATGCCTTGCAGACCGAAAAAATTGCGATAAAATCCGCGGAAGATGCCTTGTCAAGCGGAAAGGCTGTGGAACAGACCGTGTCTGCCATGAAGAAAATTGCGGAAAAAATCTCGGTTATTCAGGAACTGGCGCGTCAGACCAATCTTCTTGCACTGAATGCCGCAATCGAAGCCGCAAGAGCCGGGGAGTCCGGCAGAGGGTTTGCCGTAGTCGCGTCCGAAGTCCGCAAATTAGCCGAGCGGAGTCATAAAGCCGCGGCAGATATCGGCGAACTTTCAAATGTCAGTGTGGAGATTGCAGAAAAAACCGGAGCCATGCTGACAGGTCTGGTGCCGAATATTCAGAAAACATCCGATCTGGTTCAGGAAATCAGCGCGGCAAGCAATGAGCAGAACAGCGGGGCAGAACAGATCAACAATGCAATCCGGCAGTTGGATCAGGTGACTCAGCAGAATGTCTCCAATTCCGGAGCAGTGGCTTCCACGGCGCAGGAAATGGCGACTATGTCCCGATCTATGCTTATTCATTCCAAAAAAATGACGGATCATGCCTCGCATCTTCAGCGCACAATGGAATTTTTCACGGTTGACAGCAATGACAGGAACAAAACAGGGGATAATGAACATGACAGCAGAACAGATGATATGGATTATGACGAAATGACTCCCGAAAAAGTGATGCCTGACAAGTCTTCAGAAAAAATAAAAAACCGCCGTATCCCCAGAAATAAAAATCTGCGGGAAAGAGAGAGCCATACCGGATTGCACGCACAGCCGGAAGCCCTGTACGAGACAGAGGAATATGATGACATAGATGCTGAATTTGAACGATATTGAAAAAGAGCGATTCGGAAACTGAGTTTCTTCGGAGTGCAATTACTATAACTTATAACTGTAACAGGAGGTTTTTTATGGCAAGAGTATTCGGAATATCTTTATCGGCAACAGCAGGGATATTTTTTACGCTGTCTGCAATGATGTCTTTTCTTGCGGGCTGCTCTTCTTCAGACGATGATGACGGGGTCGTCATAGAAGTATGCAACTCGGATGATGAGGCATATCGGGTAGAACTGCGTAGGGACTCGGACAGTACGCTTGTACAGGATTTCGACATAGGGAAATGGTATAATCTCGGAGATGTATGTGACAGTTTCGAAGACATTGATCCTGGGAGATACTACATCGTCATCACTGAAGACGGCTCAGAAAACGGCGACAAATCGGATACGTTTTATCTTGAAAGCGGCGAAGATAAATATTTCCGTATCGAAAGCCCCGGACGTATCAGCGATACTTCAGGAACCAGCGGCAGAGGGCGCATAGAGATATGTAACAGCGACGATGAGGACTATATCGTAGAACTGCGTCAGGATTCGGATGGAAAAGTTGTGGAGGAATTCGAGATCGGAAAATGGTATAATTTTGACCAATGCGATGAATTCGCCGATATTCTCGAAGGAGAATATTATATCGTCATTTATGAAAAAGATTCGAATAACAGTTCCGAAAGCGATACTTTTTATCTGAGTGACGGCGAAATCGAAACTTTTTCGATAAAAAGCCCCGGCGTCATTGAAAACAACTGAATGATACCGAGGATGTAGAATTAGCTGCCGATAGAATAAACAGACTGCTTTCCGGGAAAACGAAAAGCAGTCTGTTATCATTTCCGAGAACCAGTCGGGATAATATACTAACCACCGGCATAATTTGAGCTTTTGTAAAACGCCCCTGCGTAAAACAGACGCAAACCGTTTTATCGGCAAAACGATTTGCGTCTGTTTTAAGTTTTCGGCGTTTT
>DYRK01000583.1 GCA_020718785.1 Desulfatirhabdium butyrativorans
TCCCTGCTTTCTTGTGAAATTTAATTTCTGAAAATCTGTAGTAAATCACGCTCTGTTCCTGTAAAGATTCCTCTCTATAACACCCGCCATCGCTTCGGCATTCAGCCTGCTGCCGAAAAACTGTTTCAGGATATCAGCCTGTGCGACAGGATTTCGGATAATCTCGTTATAACTCATGTAAAGAACGTCTGTATGCTTCTGCTTTCCGA
The DNA here is from genome assembly GCA_020718785.1 of Desulfatirhabdium butyrativorans. Classification (GTDB taxonomy): domain Bacteria; phylum Desulfobacterota; class Desulfobacteria; order Desulfobacterales; family DYRK01; genus DYRK01. The sequence goes on from DYRK01000583.1 coordinate 210, forward strand.
GCCATTCCTCCGTATCCCTGAGATGTCCGGCAAAAATTCTCCCCATCTCCTTATCATCCGGACCGTCGCCGGACTTGCCCTGCCGTGTCAGCATCCGCCGCTGGGAAGCCAGAATTTCATCCATGTTTCTTTTCATGAAAACGATTTTATAGTTTCTGTCTGAGGGAAGATCGTACAGCAGCATGGAAACCATCTTGAATACTTTGCCCTGCGCGCTGTCTAACCATGAAGCATCCTGCCTGATTTTTTTTGCTTTCTCAAATTCATAATAGCCTTCGGGGTTATCTTCATCCGCCTTTCTGATATTGTCTGTTATCACTTCCATACCGCCGGCAGCAAGCATCCGCATCATCATAGACGTGCCGGAGCGCGGCAGACCGGAAACGACGCTTATTGTTTTATTCATTCCTCTTATTATATCTCCCTGTTTCAATTATTCTGAATCCGAGTTCCAATAATAAGGCAAGGCATCGCGTGTGTCAATGGAACACAGCAACACATTGATTCAGAACGGAAATTGCTTTTATAAAACAAACTGCGGATTATCCATTTTCTGCCCGTGTGCAAAAAAAAATCGCACTGCAACGGCATGAACTATACTGCACACTGGCATAACCTGTGCTTTTGTAAAACGGTTTTGCAAACCGTTTTACAGAAAATCAGCAGATCGAAAATGCTCCCTGGCCGCTCCCGGCGGATTGACAAATCCGCCGGAAATGCCCGCTTGGGATTTGTCAATCCCTAAGCGGGCATTTCCGAGCATTTCGGGAAAACTTTCGATCTACTGAAAATCAGGAAAACGCAGATTATAACGGTGGCAAGAATATATCTCCGACCGGTAAGGCAGTGAAAATTAATTTCCGGACAGCAATTCTCATTTTGACGTAAAGCGGGTTTCAGACCCGCTTTGCATAAAAGGAGATTCCGGCTGTTTCCGCAGATAATGTTCAAGGCCGTTTTTCAAAATGAGAATTGCTGATTTCTGGAAATCTGTATGTACAATTCCTGAAATCCGTGTTATATCATTCCGAGCCGGCAATGATACCGGAATCAAAACATATACGAGAAAATAAGATATATGCTGTCTGATTTGCTGAATATTCTGGATACATGGGGCATAGAGCGTCTGGATGAGGGACACTTTCAGGTGATCGGAGTCTTTCCGGATTGGGTGAGAACTTTTTTTCCTAATGCTTTGACAGAAAATGAACAATGCAGTCCTAAAAACATCTGTCTGTTTCTGGAAAATTTCCTTACAGATGCCGAAACTTTCTGGGCAGAAGAAAGGGAAGGAAAAATAAAATCAGGGATATGGATCAGCACGGATTCATCGGGAAATGAATGTGCGTTTGAAAGCACGGCGGTTTTTTTAAACAAAAAAAAACTGCTGCTCATCGAAGAAGCCCGCTATTCCCATGAAGAAAGACAGCACATCATCCAGAAAGGAAGAGAAATCGCGCTGGCATATCATAATCTTAAACAGACTCAGGCAGAATTGCAGAAAGCAAAAGCCGGAGCCGAAGCCGCCAACCGGTCCAAGAGCATGTTTCTGGCAAATATGAGCCATGAGATTCGGACTCCTATGAATTCGGTGATCGGTTTTCTGAAACTGACTCTGGATGATCCCGCAATATCGGAATTTCACCGCGGCAATCTGTCCACAGCGTACCGGTCCGCGAAAAATCTTCTTGCGCTGATAAACGATATCCTTGATCTCAGCAAATTGGAAAGCGGCAGAATGAATCTTGAGGAAAGACCTTTTGATCTTGTCCGTATCACAGAAGATACGCTCAGGACGCTGAATATCAAAGCATATCAGAAGAAACTGTCCCTGGTCTCAGACCTTTCTCCGGACCTTCCGAGATATTTTATCGGGGACTCGGAAAGGCTCATGCAGGTTCTTATCAATCTCGTGGGAAATGCAGTCAAGTTTACCGAAAAAGGAGGGATCATCGTAACAGCGGAGCCTGCTGAACCGGCAGGCACGGTGCATTTTGCGGTCAGAGATACCGGCATCGGCATCCCGGCAGAGCGGCTGGATAAAATATTCGAACCCTTTACTCAGGCTGACGGCTCCACTTCCCGCAGATTCGGGGGAACCGGACTGGGAACCACCATTTCCAAAGAAATTGTCGGACTCATGGGAGGAAAAATATGGGTACTGAGCGAGGTCGGCAAAGGCAGCACTTTTCATTTCACGGTCTGTCTGAAGCCGACAGACACAGTCCCGGAACCGGAAAGCGAATGCAGCATTTCTCTGTCCGGGCGGAGTTTCCGAATCCTTATAGCCGAAGACATCGAAGAAAATATGATGCTGGCTAAAATCCGTCTGGAGCAGCAGGGACACACGGTGATCGAGGCAAAAAACGGAGCCGAGGCAGTCCGGCTGTTTCAGCGTGAATCCCCGGATATTATCCTTATGGATGTCCACATGCCGGAAATGGACGGTCTGGAAGCCGCGAGGCAGATACGCAGTCTGGAAGCCGGCTCAGGAAACCGTGTGCCGATTATTGCCCTGACCGCAAGCATGATGAAGGAAGAGCAGAAAGAATGTCTGGCAGCAGGAATGGACAGTGTCAGCGGAAAACCGGTCGCTTTTGACGAACTTTTTTCGGCAATGGAAAAATTGGTTGCCGATAAGCCGCTAAGAGAGTCATCCGGAGCCTCAACTGCGAATCCCTGTTCCTTATCGCCGGACTTGCAGTTTGCGTACATCTGTCCCCCGGATATCGTCAGCCTGAAAAAAGGACTCAGGACATGGCAGAATACGGCAGCATATCGTAATGCGCTGATAACCTTCAGTCATGATTATGAAAACAGCGCAGACGAAATTCTGACTCTGGTCAGAAACGGGGACAGAGAGCAGGCTTTCCGTGCGGTTCATACGCTCAAGGGTGTCGCGGGAAATCTTTCCGTAACACAGGTGTATCAGATCGCAGAAGACCTCGGCACAAAGCTGAGAACATCTTCGACAGATGAGATAATCCCCCTGATCGGCTCTCTTGCATATTCCATAAACATGGCGGTTGCCTGTCTCCGGCGGCTTGAACCGGAATCAGCGGAGCCGGAAGCTCCGGAACAGCAGACCCCGGACCCGTCATTCCTGAAAGAATTGTTCTGCAATCTGCTGGAATCTTTTGAACAATACAATCCCGGCGCGGCTGAACCCTTTCTTGAAAAACTGAGACAATCTCTTTCTCCCCGGCAGACTGATCCGATAAAACAGCATATTGTCCGCTTTGACTTTGACGGAGCCAGACATGAAACAGTCAGGCTGGCGCAGACTCTGGGCATCGGACCCGATGAACTCGGCAGCGGAGGAGTGCAAAAATGAAATTTTTGCACAGACACGAAACGGCTTGAAAAGCCGTTTTACTGTAAAACGATTTTCCAGATCGTTTCAAAGTCCGGAGTGCTGAAATGACCCATTTTATAAGATCGGTCAGCACGGCTGCAATCCGATAATGTCCGAACCCTGATTTGCCTGATTAAAGGATTTTCAGGATTTGTGTCAAGCCCTCCGGACGGTTGAATCTCCGTA
>DYRK01000584.1 GCA_020718785.1 Desulfatirhabdium butyrativorans
ACAAATCAGGACGTGTACTCTGACAGCGCAGTTTCAACAGGAACATGGTATCATGCAGCGGTTACATGGGGCGCCGGAGGCATGAAAATGTATGTCAACGGCGTCTTACAGGCAAGTACGAATGCGAACACATCGGCAATTGTTTCTGCCGGTAATAATTTCCTGATCGGAAAAAGATACGGAACCACTTCCGACTATTTCGGCGGACAGATAGATGAAGTCCGTGTCTGGAATGCTGCCCGCACAGCAGATCAGATTCGTGCGGACATGAACAAAACACTTGCCGGAAACGAAAGCGGATTGGTTGCATACTACCGCTTCGATCATGTTTCGGGAAGCACGCTGGCGGATCATACGGCAAACCACAACGACGGTACGCTGGTCAACGCGCCGACATGGACAGATTCGGATGCTTTCAATGTCTGGACAGGAACGGGCAGCGACTGGAACACGGCGGGCAACTGGAGCGACGGCCTTCCGACGGCTTCTTCCAATGTCTATATTCCGTCCGGGGGCAGTCAGCCCTCTGTGAGCGGTTCTGCATCCTGCAATCATCTTGTAATTGCTTCGGGAGCCACGCTGACGATCAACGGTACGCTTGATGTAAAGGGCAATATTTTCAACAGCGGAACTATAGCCGGAACCGGCACGCTCGTATGTTCCGGCACTTCGGCGCAGACGGTGAAAATCGGCTCTCTGTCAAATCTCACGGTCAGCAATGCCGCTGGCATCACGCTTGACTCGAATCTCACGGTAAACGGCACGCTCACGATGATTTCCGGAAGTATTACTCCGGGTATTTATACGATTGCCTACGGCGCAGGCGGAACGCTGGTTTACAACGGTTCCTCGGCGCAGACTGCCACGAACAGCGAATTCCCGGCGTCTTCGGGACCGGCAAATCTCACGATCAGCAATGCCGCAGGAGTAATACTTCATGCCTTGAGAACGCTGTCCGGCGCACTCACGCTGACATCCGGGGCTTTCTCGATAGGAGCAAATACGCTTACACTGAACGGCGGCATTTCCGTGACTTCCGGGACATTGACCGGCGGGAATACCTCCGATCTGATTCTCGGCGGAACCGGAAATGTGACGCTTCCGGCAAATGCGCTTACGCTGAACAATCTTACGCTGAATCGTGCCGGAGCAGTAGTAACACTCGGAAACAATCTCACCGTGAAAGGCACGCTCACGCTGACTTCGGGCATTCTCAAGCCTGCGGGCTATAACCTCATTCTGGATCAGAATGCGGCAATTGCCGGAACGCCTTCCTTATCAGCCATGATTCAGGCAGACGGAACCGGTGAAGTGCGGAAAATGTTCGCAGACGGTACGGCATCGCCTGCGCTGCCTGTATCTTTCACTTTCCCGGTCGGTTCGAATTCGGGAGCAGCCGAATATTCGCCGGTCACGCTCGAATTTACAGACGGAAGTTTTACTTCGGCTTACGCGGCCGTGAAACTCACGGATTCGCAGTATTCCGTGAAAGACGATGACTCGCTGGAAGATTATCTCGAAAGATACTGGACCCTCACGCAGAGCGGCATTTCCGATTTCTCCTGCGATGTCACATTTGACTATGTTCCTGCCGATATTCAGGGAGATGAGACGAAGATTTACGGGAAGCTTTACGCAGAAACGGTGTGGACAACTCTGGATCAGTCCGGCGGAAATCAGTTCACAGGAACCGTTACATCATTCGGCGTTTTTACCGGAGCCGATCACACGCCGGTCATTGCAACACCGCTTGCCGATGTGACGGTTTATGAAGACGTTGCTCCGACTTCCATATCTCTGAGCAGCGTATTTTCGGACTTTGACGACGACAATCTCTCTGTTGTCAAGACCGTAGTATCGAATACCAATCCGGAGCTTGTTTCCGCAGTCATTTCCGGCGAAACGCTGACTCTGAGCTATACGCCGAATGGCAACGGTTCCGCAACAGTAGTCATACACGGAACGGCAAACGGAAAATACGCCGAAGACAGTATTACGGTCACAGTGATTCCGGTGGATGATGCGCCGACGTCTCCGGGAAAAATCGCAGACCTGACTGTTGACGAAGATGCAGCCCCGACAGTCCTCAGTCTGAGCAGCGTATTTGCAGATATTGACTCTGCGGCTGTTGCCAAATCTCTGGTCTCGGACAGCAATACCGCTTTGGTCACGGCAGTAGTAGAAGGAGATATTCTGACTCTGACTTATCTGCCCGATCAGAACGGCACAGCGGATATTGTGATCCGGGGAAGTGCGGACGGTCAGAGTGTCGAAGTTGCCTTCAAAGTTACGGTAAATGCCGTGGACGATCTGCCCGTCTGGATTTCCGAAATCGAAGATCTGAAAGTGACCGACGGCGATCCGGATACGGTCATTTCGCTGGCCGGAAGAGTCACGGATATTGACAATGATGAGACGAAGATAAGCTTTTCCGTAAAAAGCGGGAATGGCTCGCTTGTCTCTCCGTCCGTGACGGGAAACACTCTGACGCTGAAGTACGGGAAAGATCATGCCGGCAAGACCGAAGTGACGGTCACGGCTCTGTCCGGCGGCAAGACTGTAAGCGATACTTTTTCTGTGACCGTGGAACCCCTGAGATATTCGGTTTCCGGGAACGTGAGCTATTTCAGTAATAAGCTGCCGGTTCCGAATATGAAGATGATGCTCAGAGGAACAGATTTCTACACCGGAAACGCTGTATCTGCCGACATTCTCACCGATGCGTCCGGAAATTATCTCTTCTCCGACACTGTCCGGGGAAATTACACTGTGACGCCGTTCAAAAACGAACCCCTTGATCCGAAAAAACTGAGCGCCACGGATTCGGAAGTGATCGCCGATGTTGCTGTCGGCGCGAGAACTCTCACCCCGCTTCAGGAAAAAATTGCGGACGTGACCCTCAACGGCAGAGTCTCGGGTCTGGATGCTTCGAGGCTCGGAAGATTCACGGCAGGATTGAGTACGGATATGAGCGGTTCGGGGTCATCGGGTCCGGCATGGATTTCGGAACCGGAATCTCTCTCATTTTCTCTGAATGCAGACACGGGAAATCAGAATTTCACGGCAGCTCTGAGCGGCGATGTCTCGGGGAATTACTCGCCCGGCTCTTCGGACAGACCGGTCCGTGAACCGGGAAGGCTGACGGAAATCACGGCGGCACAGGGTTCTGTGCTGCGTGTGCCTGTAGTCATAAACGATGATACTGAAATTCTCGGCATAGACATCGATATCGAATATGACGAAACCGCTATCTCTGCACGGGAAGCCACACTCGAAGGCGGTATTCTCACATATCGGGATTACGAAACTGCGGTGAATCTGAACGAACCGGGCAGAATCCGAATGGCGGTATTCCGATATTCGGGAAGGAGTTTCACTGCTTCCGGAACCGTCGTGAATCTGTACTTCGATGTGATCGGACCTGTTTACCGCAGTTCGGACCTGACTTTTACGAGATTCGACTGCAATGAAATCACCGTGTCCGACGGGCATGAGAAAGAGCGTGACGGGACAATAAGCGGCGGGTTCTATGCGGACAGCACGGTTTCAGATGCGCTCCGAATCAGCGTTGTTCCTGCCGAGGATTATGATCCGATGACTTATGATATGAATGACGACGGCAGAATTGACATGAGAGATGCCCTTCAAGCCTTGCAGGATGGCTATCTCGAAGGAGCAGTCCGCTCGTTGCAGATTCTGACCGGCATATAGAACAGAAAAGACTCCGGAGGTTTCGGAAA
>DYRK01000001.1:0-13783 GCA_020718785.1 Desulfatirhabdium butyrativorans
GTCTTTCCATCAGAGATTCGGCAGTAAACCGAGTTTCTCAAAGAAACCCGGTTTCTGAACTGTTATTTCTGCACCGCCGGACGGAGATTTTAAAATCTCTCCCGGTCTGCCAAATCGAATTTTACTTATACTCAGCAGATCGAAAAAGTTCGTAGTACCGGTGCATGCTGCGGTAACTATCTGATTTCACAGAAACCACCTAAAGGCGGTACTACAAACTTTCTGGGGTTCGGACAAGCGAACCTTTCCTAAACCGTTCCGATAATAACTCCGGAGTCGTTCGGTCCTCTGAAATCAAGTCGTCTGATATCCCTGACGCCGGCTTCCGCGAGCATACCCGAAATCTGCTTTTCGGAATATGCCTGACCGTAAGGCGTTCCCAGAAGCATGTTCAGAGAAAAGAGTGCTGGGAAAAGGGGTTCGTCCATGCTGTCTTTCAGAAGAAAATCATGAACCATTATAATGCCGCCCGGTTCCGTTGCCCGTACTGCTTTATATATGATTTTCTGGCAGTCTCCTGGACCCTCTCCGTGAAGAATATGAGACATCCAGACCGCATCATACTTCCCTTCAATCGGGTCTTCGAGATAGTTCCCGTCAGCAAAAACGACACGGTTTTTCACGCCGAATTTCTCAACGGTTTTTTCGGCAAATGGTCTGGTGGCAGGCAAGTCATATACCGTTGCGCCGAGGTCCGGATGGTTAAGGCAGAAATGAATCGCATAGGTTCCGGGACCGCCCCCCAGATCGAGCAGCCTGCGCCGCCCGGAAAGACTTATCTGCTTTGTCAGTCCCGGAGCAATGCCCATAGCCATATTGAACATGCCCATCAGAAAACTTTCCCTATGCGTTTCATCATCGAAAGAGGGTCTTGTTCTCACCGCTTTTCCGGTCATGACTGCCTGATCCAGCCGAGACCAGGATTCCACCAGATGATGATGATGCATAATCATGTAGCCGATGTATCGGGGAGAACTTTTCGAAAGCAGGCTTGCGGCAGAGGGAACAACTGCATACTTATCTCCTGTTTTGACTAAAAGTTCCATTGCCGTCAGTGCATTCAGCAGCATGGTAAGGCCTCTTTCATCAGCCTCTGTTTTCTGAGCGACCGTCTGGGCAGTCACCGTCCCATCAGCGATGATCGTAAACACATCCAATTTGACTCCGGCATGAAGCGTACAGGTCTTCCAGTAATAGCCGGACAATTCCATCAGTTTTCCCGGATTCCATTCCTGTTTGTCCATAGTTTTTTCCTTTTTCTTTTCCCGATGTTCAAGTTTTTTTCTGTCATTCCTGCGGAAGCAGGAATGACAGGGATTTCAGCAGAACCGAATCAAAAACTTGAACATCGAGTTTTTAAATGTTAATAATTATAATTTTGCTCACACTACCGGATAAAAAATCATAACATGCTGATTTTATTAATTCGTAAATAGAAACGATTTGCAAAATCGTTTTACTGTAAAACGGCTTTGCAAGCCGTTTTGTGTCTGTTACAGAAGAACGGTTTGAAAAAAATTGTCCGGTAGTTAGAAACGATTTGCAAAATCGTTTTACTGTAAAACGGCTTTGCAAGCCGTTTTGTGTCTGTTACAGAAGAACGGTTTGAAAAAAATTGTCCGGTAGTGTGAATTTTGCTTTAAGGCCTTCTGATCAGACGAAATCCCAGTTCGCCGGTCCGCATATCGGGAGAGCCGCTGTCACGGTTTGCAGAACGGCAATAACGAGAGCCGACGCCCCAACTGCCTCCCCGAAAAACCCGTTCTGCCCCGGAATATGATCCCGCAGGATCAACAGCATCTTTGGATGAATAGCTGTCAAAGCGGTCCATACACCATTCCGCCACATTGCCGTGCATATCGTAAAGTCCCAGCCCATTAGGGGGAAAAGATGCTGTTTTCACAGGTTTTCCGGGGTTTATGCCTTTGCATTCATGGTGAATGAAACTGACGCCGTAATTGGCTTGGGAGCAGTCCGGATCATTTCCCCAGTTGAACCGGCTTCCGCTTCCCGCACGGCAGGCATATTCCCATTGCGCCTCGGTGGGAAGGCTGTATTTGTTAACTCTTTCCGACTGATTCAGCTTCCAGATAAACTGCCGGACATCATTCCATGAAACCTGCTCTGCCGGACAGTCCTCTCCGCAGTTTATGAAAAAAAACGGATTTGTTTTCATCACTGTTGCCCATTGTTTCTGGGTAACTTCGGCAGTCTGCATATAAAACCCGCTGGTCAGTGTCACCTGATGACAGGTCTCCCGGTCATAATATCTGCCGACCTCGTCCGGCAGGCTTCCCATCATGAATGTTCCCGGCGGAATATAGACAAATTCCATGCCGATGCTGTTGCTCAGTCTTGCCGGAATTTCAGGTTCGGAAGGCTGCGCCGATGCTTTAATCTCTTGATCCGCCAGCTTTTCTTCTGTGTTTCCATGATGCCCCCATCGTTTCTGCGGCTGAAGAACAATAAGGAAAACAATCCATAAAACAGCCAAAATCAGCACGTAAACGCGATGTTTAGTCATATTCTGTCTGTTATCGGTCTGTAAGTTCGACATAAGTTATCAGATAACGACACGTAGCTTATTGTTTCACCAGACGGAAGCCTGCATGATTATACCGAACCACAGGCCGAAGGCTGTAGCGGCAGGCGCACCGCACATCTTCGGCTCTGCTCCGCCAGCTTCCGCCACGGACCGCCCGTTCTGACCCTCGGTTGAGATATATCGGATTATCCCGCGGATGCCGGATGTAGGCATTCTCATGGAAAATATCTTCGCACCATTCCCACAGATTCCCGCTCATATCATAAAGCCCTGATCCGTTAGGCGATTTTGTGCCTGCCGGATGACTGCTTCCTTTGCTGTCCGACAGATACCATGCGCTCTGATCCGGATCCGATCCGCCGGCATATTTTTCCGATTTTCCGAGGCTCCGGCACGCATATTCCCATTCCGCTTCCGTAGGCAGACGAAAATTTGCGCCGCTCTTTTCATTAAGCCTTGCAATGAATTCTTTCGCATCATACCAACTGACTGCATCTGCCGGATAATCATCACCTTTCTGAAACATGGCGCGATTGTCTCCCATGAGTTTTTTCCACTGACCCTGCGTAACCTCATATTTTCCCATCAGAAATCCATCTATGCAGACCTCATGCACAAAGCTTTCGGACGCGCCGCATTCCGAGGTCCGGGGTCCGCAGCCCATTTCATAGCAACCGCCCGGAATCAATACAAATTCCATGCCTGTGAAAGGCTCTGTAAAATTTTCTCCATTCTTAGGCTCGGGATAGTCAGGCACAGGCTTTCTGCGTGTCTCAGTATCCTGCAGATCCCAGGGATATCCCCATTCCTGTGATACGAGAATACGGATAATATCAATATCCGATGCTTTGATATCAGTGGGAGAATCGGCAACGATCATTCCAGCGATGCCTTTTTCTGTTATAAGCGGCGCGCCTGCTGTTCCGGGATGAATGCCGTCAATATTCACTGCAAAGATATGCTCGGCGCGCGAAGGCGTACTGACCACAATGCCCTGAATCTCGGGAACAAACCAGTCCTTATCTCTCCCGATAAACCACACTTTTTCCTTTTCTTTTGGATAGGGACGGAAAACATTTCTTTCCCATTGATAGTCTGCCGTCGGTTTCGGCACTTCAAAAATGGTCAAATCCCTGTCTTCATCATAATAATCCGATAGCTTCGCGGGAAAGAACCTGCCTTTGATATTATAGAATTGCGCCGAAATTTCTGTGGTCTCAATATCCGGCTGATCTGAAAACGTGATATGATTTGCCGTTACCGCATACAGGGTATTGTCCCGCTCTGCCACAATAAAGCCGAAGCCTGAAAACGGTTCGCCTTTGCTGAAACTGACAGTCAGTCGAATCACATTATAAAACAAATGTTCCGGAGAGATAATGCCGGTCCGAGAGGGTTGAGGCAAGGGGGAAGGGGCGTAGTTCCTGTTTTTTTCTCTCAGCAGCAATATGGCTGCAAGAGATAAAATCAGCAGCAGCAATCCGACGACTACCCGTTTTCTTTGCTTTGAGCGATTCATAATTCCCTGAGTCATAGACAGATTTTCCCTCGTTGCAATGTGGGAAAGTGGGATTTTGAGAAAAACTCAGATTTTACCGGGATGAAATTTCAGCAGATCGGAAAGTTTTTTAAGATTCCGATTTTATGTTTTTTTTTACACGGCAATGAATTGCCGTGCTATTTTCACGGCATCCCTGCGGGATGCCCGGATTCATGTCCCGGAGGGACATCTGACAATAGCACGGAAGTTCACTTCCGTGCTAAAAGTTTTAATAACAGATTATGACGGTGGCGAGTATAATCAAAATAAATCAGGTTCACAAGCCGAGTTTACACATTGAAGTTCAAACTTCCTTTGTAAACCGGTTTGCCGTCTTTCTCGAAAATGAGCCTCACGTCCCATTCTCCCGGCATAACCACATTCACAGGCAGGAGATAATCGCCGTTTTTGTTCAGTTTGAACTTGATCATGCCCGAATCATGATGTCCTCTCATCGAAGGCATTCCCGAATCTCCGGTGATTTTAAGCGATGTATCTTTTTTGCCGTCCTTGTCAAAAACCTCGATTTTCAGAATAGCCGTACCAAGCTGGGGTTTTTTGTCAAAACTGTACTTAAAAGAATAATCTTCTCCGATCTGACATTTTTTCCCCTCTCCGGGCAGAGGTTCGAATTTTTCCTCTTCCGACAGAGCGGTCTGAGGAATTACCGCGAGACAAAAGAATATTGCTGCCGCCATTACCCAATATAACGATTTCTGACTTTTCATAGTGCTTCCTTTCATTTTTAATAAAATTTGAAAATCCAACCGCATAAAAGCGGACCGATTCCGCTATCTTAACAGCCCGTTATCAGGTGAACCTTCTTCTGTTGCGGGCGCGATCCATACTTCCACTTCGGTTTTTAAAATCCCTTCGGAAATGCTGATGACACAGCGTTTCCTGTCCTTCTGAAACAGGAGCTTGGTACGCGGGGACTTGAACTCGCTCACAACAATCCAACTGTCTTTGGGCATGTTGGCTGTGAAAAAAGTGACCAGCGAAATCATATCCACTCTTCCCTTCAATGTCAGAACCCCGCCTGAAAATCCGGGAGACTGATACACAGATTTCTTGTCAACTTCCAATTCGCCCGGAATCAGAACATCTTCAAAATCGAGATATCTTGGCGCAAGCTCTTTCTTCTTCTGAAACAGGGCTGTTACTTTTTTGACCGACTGTGAACCCGCACACCCGGCGGCTGTGAGGAAAAAAAGTACAGCCGTCAGGATAATTCCCGTCCGCATCCATCTGCTTTGCCGCATATTAATCACATCCTTTCCTTATTGTTTTCTTTTCAGGCTCTCAATAAATTCACACGCGCTCTCTATTTCCGGAAGTTCTTTGCCCAGTTCCCTGCCTTCAAGGGAATCCATAAAAATATCCCGGTCTTTCGGAATTTCGGCAATCACTTTTTCCCGCGGTATGTGTCTGAACATGGCTTCTCTGACCTGTTCCTCAACCTTGTTCAATATAAAAAAAACAGGAATTTTTGCATCACGGCACATATCCTGTATTTTTTCCGCGAGCATGAAAGATTCGAATGCGGGATCAACCACATCTAATATCATATCGCATCCTTGTGCCACATTTCTGCCGAAATGCTCGACTCCGGCTTCGGTATCTGCAATGACAAATTCATCCTTTCCGACAATGAGATTGGACAGAAAAGTTTTGGAGACCGCTCCCATCATGCACGCGCATCCTTCGCCCAGATGATGGACTTTGCCCACGGTCAGCAGGCTGATGCCATGTGCCGATGCCAGATATTCGTCAGGAATATCTCTGATACGCCATTTCTGCTCAGGCATCATCCCCGCGCTTTCTTTTGAAAATGCCTGAATCATCTTATCTTTTGCCCCTTTTTTACCCCCGAGGCTGTCTATAAGAATGACAGGCGATGAACATCCTGCCAGACAGTGGAGACCCGAATTGGATTCATCGGCATCCACGAGCAGCACTTTGTATCCTCTGCTTTTCAGATTTTTTGCAATCAGAACGGAGACAGTGCTTTTTCCGCTCCCGCCTTTGCCGCAAATCAGAACTTTCATAAGACGCTTTCCTTTCCGAACAAAAATATGCAACTTTCAGTAGATCGAAAAGTTTCAATCCGGCTCCGCGCTCCGAAACTTTTCGATCTGCTGACTTTCACGGAAATCTTTCTTAAACGGTCTTTACCCTATCTTGAAAAAAAAAACAATAAAAGAATTTTCGGATCAGAAAACCGGATAAAAATATTTCATGACAAAACCTGCTATGACCGGCACAGCAAGATTGTCATTTATTGTAAGATTTCCTGTAACTCTTAACGGTATGAGTTCGAACACGGTAATCGCAAGGGATATGACAAGGATAAAGGGCAGCGGCACTGACCCGCCCCATCTGTCCAAAAGAAACGGAAGAAACGGGAATATGCCTGAAAAAATTACTGTACACAGAAGGAAACAGGCTATGGAACCTTCGAGGGTTTTTTTTCCGATCTTTATTTTTCCGATTCCCTGGCCGACCAGCGCAGCCGCGGCATCCCCCGTAATGAACAGAGTCAAGGCTATAAAGGAGATATGCGGCAGCGTGCGGAACAGAACAGAACATATCAGCGCGGAACAGATAAGCCATGTCGAACCGGTCAGGTTTTCACGCTCCTCATTTCTGAGCATGGAATGAAAACATCTCTGAAATATTTTATTGACATCCGGATACCTGAAACGTAATTTCTCGATAAAAACAGACGTGATTAGCAATATCGCCAGAATGACAATGACCATAATGTCGGAGATTCCGAAAATCATCGGGAAGTAAAAAATTCCGATGGGCAGAAAGAGTCCGACAAAATGAAACAGTTTCCGATTGATTTCCTGTTTTGTGAGCGGCATGAGCAGGTTTCCTATTTTTTTCAGCAGTATCAGCAGAACTGCGAAGTTTCCTGCCTGATGAAGATTTCAAAAGGCATGTATGACTATCTTGCAGATCGTCAAAACGATTTGCAAAATCGTTTTACGAGAGATCAAGTTTCACTCATTTTGATAAAAAACGATTTGCAAAATCGTTTTACGAGAGATCACGTTTCACTCATTTTTTCTCGGCTTCCGAATCTGCACCGCTTTCCACAGTGTAGTATCACTGAAACACTGCCAGCCCCAGCGCAGCCATTTCAGAAGAGACATTGCCAGCCACAATGCCCAGATCAGCATCAGCACATGATATATCCAGATGGGCAGAGAAAATGTATAGGGCTGAGGCATGAATTCTGCTATCCGGTCCAGAGTCCAGTGAAGCCTGAAATCGCCTGAGCCGTTGCCGGATATCTGCATATTCGGAATGCCCAGCAATCCGTTTCTGACAGCCTGATAAAGACTCATCAGCGCAGACAGAGTCCATCCTGAAAGAAGCAGTTGCATTCCGTCAAACCAGAACCAGTGATCCGGAGCGTGTTTTTTACGCAGACCCAGAGCTATGAGCCATCCAACTATCAGCAGTGCAACTACCGGAGATACCTGAGTCAGTCCCAGACCCAGCAGTATCCAATGTCCGGTTTTCAGGGGCGTCAGGGGAATTCTGCCGAGACAGAAAGCTGCCAGAAATACTATAAAAAGATAACTCCAGAACAGCACAGCGGGACCGAGACGAGGTCCCGATGTCCATAGAATCCAGCGATTCCGAGGCATATTGAAGGTCACATCCGCGTTTACAGCCTGATCGCCGATTCTGACCTTCGGACATCCGAGCTTCATCGGATTCCCGGATGCCTGATACCATTCCGCATAGATCGTCTGAGCTCCGGGTTGCAGAGGAATGACAATTTTCTGTCCTTCCTGACGGATCGGCTGACTTTTGTCATTGATCTTTACGAGTTGCAGCTTTGCCTCATCAGGCAGAATTACTTCATGCTGTCCCCCGCGGCTGGTCCGTATTCTCAGAGCAAGAGATGCTTTGTTTACCCGCTCGCCGGGTGTCCAGTCAAGGGCTGCCGAGTCAATAGTCAGCATCTGACCCGTAACTGCTTCGGGCTTTGAGATTTTGATAGTAACTGATTCTCCGGGCCAGGGTTTCCAAGTGGGACGCCAATGACCTGCTTCGTCCTGATGGTGAATCACGGCAATTCCCGAAAGATCGCAATGCCATATCGGACTGGCATCTGCAATCCATGTTTCGGTCCAGGGAACCGACTCTGGCGAGCGCAACTGAATTTCAGGAGACATTTTAAGAGAAGAAGACCATTGAATCTCTGTCGCTGCCGCGTTCATATTGACTAAGGCTGCTCCTTTTTCCGTATGAATCTCAGCAGTAGTAACAGATTCGTCTTTGAGCAGCGGCACAGATATGACTACCGGAGTTCCCGGCGGCGTCAGACGGGTGACCGTTGTGCTGACTTCCCAGGTGAGTCCGAGATGCAGTACCCGTTCTATGTGAAGAAAAGGCGGAATTGCGCTGCCCTGACCGGACATCGGTTCGGAGTCATTTTTTTTCAGCCGTGTCAGTTGAATACTTGATTCAACTTTGCCCCCGGGAAGAATACCCTGCACATCCCATCCCTGACTTGTGAACATAGCCTGATGAGGTTTGAGCGGCAAGGGAATCTGAATAGTATTGCCTGCTCCCGTTCTGCCCGTGAGAATGAGTTTATGGATACCTTGGGGAATCAATGCTCGCAACAGCCCCTCCGTATCTCTCGATAAGGCTCTGATCGGCTGCTGATCCAGAAATACAGCCTGAGGAATCCATGACTCCGAGTTTCCGGGCAAGGGAATTGCAGTCTCACACGCAGCATGGATTTCCATCATCACTTGTATAGAATCATCTGTGACGGTCAGTTCCATGCGGCTGCAGTCCGCGCAGAAAGGCAGACAATCAGGTTTTTCCAGAAGCCGTTTCTCAAGTTCCAGTAGCAATTCCGAGGATGGATAGCAGGAAGTTCCCGAAGATCGAACAGCTTCCGATTCAGAAATCTCTGCATTTTTCTCTTGACAGTCCGCGGATATAGGAGACATCAGCCACAGTCCGGCAAAGAGAGACAGAACTGCTGCTTTTCCGATGTAGGGACAGACCGGCGGACTGTCTCCGTTTAGCAGAGACCGCCAATACTTGGGATGAACAAGAGCAATGATAAGACCTGCAAGAAGAATGACTCGCAGAAATGCGAGAACAAAATTCAGGCGGGGAGAAATCAGCCAGAGCCGCAGTTGCTGATCTTTGCTCACAGGACCGTTCCAGTTCATGCGGACCGACCGCCATCGCCATGTCGGCAATCCGGGACCGGTCTGAATCAGAGCATTGGGATCCTTGGTAAAGACAGCCTGCTTGCGGAGATAGATATTTTTGTTCTGAAGCATCTGAGAAGGAGAAGGCATCTCATAAGACGACATTTCCTTGTAAGACATTATCTGCTCTGCTACACCCCGTCCTTTCATCTCATCCGAACCGGAGCCGAGAGACTGAGACGAGATATCTCTTTCAATGCCTCTGTCATACTCCAGTTGCGGATACATGCCGATACGAACCTGCTGCACCATGAAAGGAATCGCTATGACTATCAACACAGCGAGCGAAGCTGCGCCCCAGAGTATGACGAGTTTTTTTATCTTACCCTGCGGCAGAACTTTCAGCAATCCCAGCCCGGCAATGATATGCAGCCATACGAGCCGAGGGGATTCGGGTTCATGGTAAATCAGAGTCATGGCAGCCAGAGCCAATATTCCGCATCCTCCGTTTCTGAGTTTCCATACCGATACGGCAATAATCAGCACCATGAAGAAATCGAGCAAAGTCCAGCGCTGAAACCATGTTCCGGGCAGGACATCTGCTCCTTTTGCTGTCAGAAGACGCCATCCCGGTGGCAGACGGATTTCGCCGGATATGCTCTGAAAATCGTGATCCCATCCCACCGCGGGAATGACTCGTGAAGATGAGTCATATCTGGATTCTGCCACAAGATGAAGTTCTCCGCGGCGCAGTTCCGCGCCCGGTTTTCCGCTGTTTTGAAGCGTAATCAGCTGATCTGTTCCGTCAACGGAAATCCTGCCCGGAACTCCCGGAGGATTCATGGCAAGATACCATTGCCGGCTCATAGCTCCGGTTATAGTGTCCTGCACGGTAAAGCCGGTTCCGTCAAAATCGAGCCACCAGATACGGTTCAGATTCAGACGGTCCGGCGCAGGATCAGGATCTCCCCGGCGAATTTCCCCGAAAATGATTTTGGCATCCGGATCAACGATATATGCAGGAAATGCCTTCCAGTCCGCCGGAATATCGGTCTGAGTCGGCTCTACAGAAGAAACGCCGCCGACTTTGACCATACGGAGATGATGTTCCGGCTTGAATGACCAGATTTCCTGTCCGTAAGCCCCTTTTACCGGACCGATCTCATGCACCGGCGATTCGAAACGGCTGAGAATCCGAATTTCCCATCGCCCCGGACGGGCCTGAAACATGATCTCGTTTTTGGCTCCTATCCTTGCCGGGAGCTGGCTTTCAAGATTCATGGGAACCGCATTCTGCAAAAGAATGTCTTCAAGTCTGATTTCTCTGGAACGCCCTGAGATATTGAGCTGGATAAGATTCGTAACGGTCATGGGAATGGCATCGTCAATCAGGCGATAAATGACTGCTCCCAGCCGGTCTTCCTCCCGTGCCTCGGACGATTCCCGTTTTTGCAGCCATAAGCGGCTGTTTTTATCCAATAATGGAAATTCTGCTTCCTGCCCGTCAATAAAAAGGCTGACTAAGCCTGCACCCGGAGGAATACGGAGGGTTTCAGGCATTTCACTCCATTCGAATATGCCTTCGATGCGGTGTTCTCCGGGAGTCATATACACTGACGGCACACCTTCCCGGCTGATTACCGGAATTTCTTCATGATTCAGTCTGACTTCCCGGGGCCATCGCTCCGGATCACCCGGCAGCGGCACCCAGGCATCTGCAAAAATAAGCCATTCCTGTTCGAATCGTCCGCCCGAAGGTTCAATAAAGACTGTCAGACGGGAGGGCCAGACACAGCGATATGTGTCGCCGTTATTGAAATCAGATGGGCAGAACTGTTCGTCTTTGCTGTGAAGAACCCAGGATTTCCACTCTGACAAATCAGGGGGAATGTCTGCGGGATTTATGTCTCCTGCCCAGGAAAATGAAGCGATTGGCAGCAGAACAGACAGGATCAGACCTGTGTTTCGAAAAAAATAAAACAGATTGAAAATATTCAGGATACTGGCGGTGATTTGAAAAATCGTTTCTGACATGATGTTTCTCTTTTCTGCGGGATTGACAAATCCCGCGGCATGGGTATGAAATGCCTCTTATGTACAGCAACTCAGACATTTCAACGATTAGAAACTATTTGATAAAAATAGATTAGTTATTCAGCATACTTTAACCTAATAGATATGCTGTAAAATATAGACAGCCTCTTCCAGCCCGATTTTTCCATCGCCGTTCACATCCGCATCCTTATAAACTACCTGTCCTCCCAGCCCTATTTGCGCCAGCACTTTTAACGTCAGCACAGCATCTTTCAGATCAATCTTTCCGCTATGGTCTATGTCTCCAATTTCTACTACGGTAATTGTCGCATCCTTAGTGGCAGATGCTTTTACATCATCTATAAATCCGGATAACTTCAATTCCGAAGTGCCTTTTGAGGTTGCACTGAACTTTATTTTCAGCAAGAGTCCGTTGCCGGCAAGAAGCGGGGTTCCGAACAATGCGCCGTTGATCTTTAACTTGCCGTTTTCAATTACTTTTCCTTTGACAAGTGTGAAGTTTTCTGTAAGCGTTCCGGTTTTATCAATCCCCGTGGTTTCGTCAAAACTCAGTATTCCGGAATTGAACTGCATCATGAAACTGAAAGCGTCCAGATTCAAGCCGGTTCCGACATTGCTGATGTTGACAGGCACAAGAAGGGGTTCTCCCGGTTTTCCGCTTACATTTCCTGCGCTGATTTCAAAAGCCCCTGCCATGCCTGAAATTATCAGCGTAATAAATATGGCTCCCGACATAATACGATATGCTTTTTTCATTTTCCGTCCTCCCCGATTTAAAAGGATTTAAAAGACCTGCCGGGACTTTCAAAATCCGGCAGGTCCTTTGCTGATATACTCATCACCGGCGTAAATTGCGCTTTGCCTGTTTCTCTTTTCTGTTTCTGTCATTTCGAGCGCAGCGTATTGTCATTTCAAGTGCAGCGTATTGTCATTTCAAGCGCAGCGAGAAATCTTAGCCTGTAGAACGGGTTTCAAACCCGTTTTACATGGGAAGGATTTCTCCTCACTTCGTTCGTCGAAATGACAGAAAGCGTATTGTCATTTCGAGCGCAGCGAGAAATCTTTCCGTTCCCAAGCGTAAGATTTCTCCTCACTTCGTTCGTCGAAATGACAGAAAGCGTATTGTCATTTCGAGCGCAGCGAGAAATCTTTCCGTTCCCAAGCGTAAGATTTCTCCTCACTTCGTTCGTCGAAATGACAGAAAGCGTATTTTATGCCAGTGGACAGTATAATATCAATGAGAATATATCAAAATGATGCACGGGAAAAAATATCCACTGCATCTTGCGGCGTAATGCTGCCGTCTCCGTTATAATCTGCCAGTTCCAATTCTTCAGATGTCCACGACGTTTTCAGAGAGAGATTAAATGCCTCCTCTGCATCTGCGCGTGTGATGCTGCCGTCTTTGTTGACATCGCCTTTTATGCGGGCAGGGAATGTTCCGGCTTGAAATTCCTGCAAATTGGTCTTGCCGTCTCCGTCAAAATCGTCAGCGGGCTTAACATCCTGAACGGTTCTGATGCTGTCATTCAGGTCCGCATCAATAATCTGCTGTTCATAAGAATCCGGCAGTCCGTCATTGTCGGCGTCTTCTGATACTGAAATGCTGATGTTGCCGTTGACAGGCGAAAGCGCAACCGAGGCAGCGTCTTTAGAGGCAAGGGCATATCTGGAATTGACACGGGGAATCACATTGGTGGCGGCAAAAGTGACATTATGCTGACCTGCGGGCGCATCAATTGCAGCCTCGATGGTCAGGGTGAGCAGAATGCCGCTTGATGCCGTAAAGGTGTCAGCGCCGGAATAAGCAATCAGGTTTACGCCGTTATTTGCGGTTTCGGAGAAACTTCGGAAATCGGTGATGAAATTTGCAGATAACAATTCCCCCTTGGAAATGCTTTTAACAGTGATGCCTTTGGGCAGAATGATTTTGGCGTTCACGCCTGCGTAATCCTTTGTCTCTCCTGAAAAGCTGAGGTTGAGCGAGGCAGTGCCGCCGGTCTTAACATCGGCAGAGCCGATTGTCAGTTGAGGGGCGGCAATTGCCAGCGGCGCTGCTACGGTGAAAAGCAGCATAAATATCAGAACTGATCTTATGTGCTTCATAATAATTCTCCTTAATTGATTTTCTTTATTGAATTTTTGCAAATGTCATAAAACTTACCCTCCTAGAATACGGGTGGGAATCAGATGTCGCAGATGTCGGGCCCGGCGTTCCTCCATAAAAAACCCCCCATCCTTCTGACGAGTTGACTTCAATGACAAGAGCGCTGCCGGCTGTCATATAATGTTGTATGCCTATTGGTATCCAGCTTATATGGTCATCCACATTTCTGTCATGACCCCAGTGTCCTAGATACTCCTTCGTACTGCCATTCAAATAATACACATTAATATATGTATAATCATCGCCACTATTAATTGAAATAATTAATCCCTGTAAAAAAT
>DYRK01000001.1:13883-26106 GCA_020718785.1 Desulfatirhabdium butyrativorans
ATATATGTATAATCATCGCCACTATTAATTGAAATAATTAATCCCTGTAAAAAATACAGCCCCGCCACAGTCGCCACAAGCTTCTGTTTTTCATTTGAATTCCAGCATCCGCCAACATTATAATCTGCAATATCCCATTCAAGGTCCTTCCAAATTTTATTATAGCCGCTATGGCTTTTATCAGAACTCAGACGAACACGACACCTCGGCTGGTTTACAGCCGTAACATGTCCATCAACAAGCAGATTGCCCGCGCCCGGTTCAGAGTTTCCACCTATATGAATACCGCCGGAAGCTGTTATATTGCCTGATGCGTTAAAACCTGTACGATCAATAGTTTCTTCAAGCTGTGAATCACTTATCGCTCCTTTTACTCTTAAAGCATACGGCACACTGAGAATCTGCTGTCTCGGCACAATTTCCTTGTCGTCGTAAGTAATGCCGAGAAAGCGGGTCTCTGCGCCAAAAGCATCGGCAATGGATCGCTCTGATGTGTCGGTCGGTCCGAGAATCACATTGAAATATCCGTCCACAAGGGGAACGGCGTTGAATATCTGCGGTCCCCAGACTTTGTTCCCGCCGCTTGCCGCATCGTAAATGTTAAATTGCAGCGTCTTTGATCCGGTCAATCCGACTCCGCTGCTGTCGGTCAGCCTTCCCTGATAGTTAATCAGCGACGGCACAGAACTGGTCTGCGCCTGCGCCATCATACCCGACAGAAAGACAAAAACAGTTGCTGCCCAAAAAATCCGTTTCATTTTGCTTCTCCTTTGTTTGTTGTTAAAAATTGCTTTTATGCCGAATCGCTATTGAAAACATACAGATAATTTTGACAGGGATATACAGGGTCTTCAGGATTTCAAACCGGTTATCCTGTACATCCTGTATATCCCTGTTAATTTCTGACAGCCATTGGATCATCTCTTGTCAATTCCCCGTCAGGCAGTTCATAATAGAGTTTTCCATTTCGGGAATAGACATTCGGAATTCCTTTTTTGCGGTTCTCCTCCTGCACTTCGCGTACCGCTCTGTTTCCAATTTTTTGAATTTCATAATGCTTACGATATGTTTCAATATTCAGGGACTGATTGTTCATATTGACTCCTTTATATCTTGTATAAACAGCTTAAAAAGTGCTTCATCATTTGTTGTATAACTGACTTTTTCACCAAATGCCACACTCAGAAAATATTCATTGGAATTATAAAATAGGTGCCATAAATCCGCCTCATTTCTATAAATTTGCCAGAAATTGGCTTTGCTCCGGTAAAAACGGCGCACAATATCCGGTTCCGGTACATTGTGACCGCCGTTTCTGACCCGTTCCTTTACACGGGCGAAACAGGTTGCCGGGGTATCGAGAAATATATAAATGATTGTAATGATATATCCTGCTTGTTTCATTTTCTTTATAATTTGTTGAAAACTGCGACCTGAAAGCGTTGATTCAATAAGCAGATTCTTTCCTTGTCCGATCAGCGTTTCCAGTTTCCGGAGAAACAGTCTGCCTGCATAAATTCCCGCTTTTTCAGGTTTGTCAGGGTTTAATTCAACGGCTGTATCGTCCGGATTCAGATATTCATAAGCATATTCTTTGAGATATGCTTTTGCAAAGGTTGTTTTGCCTGCGCCGTTAGGACCTGAAATAATAATGCTTTCTTTTGATAACGCATTCATTTTTTTTCAATTATCTTTTCTTACACACCATCTTCTGGAATTCCTGTTTGATTGTATTCTAAAATCTCTTCCGGAGAACGTGAATCTTTATCCGGAAGAGAACTGCATCGCTTTGATATTGCTATTATTTCATCAAAAATATCTGAAGACGCCTTTGGGTCGCAGAACTTATTTTCCTGATTTTTACAACTAACTGAAATAATATCTTCGGTGCCTCTGTCATCCTGCCATTTTCCGCAAAATTGCTTCAAATTATTTTCGTTTTTTTCTTCATTCAGGATCAGAATTTGCAATCTGGATTTTTTCTTTATGTTCATTTTCCTGACAATATCCTCCGGCAATATCATAGAGCCGTCGGGGAGAACTTCGATACTGCATTGAATTATTTTCATAATATTTTCCTTTTTCCGGTTTTTCTGCAAGGCTTGCTTTTACGCAGGGATTCCGCATTCCCCAAATCCTTGCTTACACACAATCCTTGTAGATGATGTGGCTTAATCCTTTAAATCCTTTAAATCCAGATTAATCAGGGATTCAGACAATGCAACCTATCTTGAGTTAATATCATTTGTTATTTCTTTAAATACAACACCTTGATTGCATGCGCCGCCATGGCATGAAGTGCCTTCACATCCTTGAATTACTCTTATATTAACATTATCGGGGATGTCAACATTGCTTAATGCTTTAATAAGAGTTTCAGCACTTCTATTCCCATAACCCGGAAGGAAATTGTTTATATCACCACTCAAAACATATATATTTACTTTTTCTGCTTTTTTTGCCATTTCTTCAAGATTACTTAAAACATATCTTACTCTTGGAAATACCAGATTAATTTCATCTATTTTCATATTAAAATTCTTATTACCAAACATTATTGCTAATGAATCAGCCCCCATAGAATGCCCCCAATAACTTTTAAAAGATTCATCTTTATGCTTATAAGACGATATTGTTTTAATAGCACTGTATGGTTCATCTTGAGGGAATGACTTGATATCAATTGTAGCAAGCACTAATGTTAATAGTGATGGTGCTACAATTACTAATGCCTTATTGATGTTAGTTCCATGTGTAAATTTTAAATTCTCTGTATGAACACCATATTTTTTTTCAAGAAAATCAGCCATATTTTGAACAGATTTAGGACTTCCGGATCCCCCGCCATGCACCATTACAATATCATTACCATTTGGATCAAAATAAGAAGTCGGATTATTTATACAATATGAATAATAATTTAGTTTTTGAGGGGTTATAATCCATTCTTTCTTTGAAAAAGAATCAACTTTATTAAACCGCCCAAGAACACTTGAATAATACCTCGCCTCAAAATACTGCAACCCGCTCTCCAAATCCCGCTCTTTCCCGGTAAACTGATAATCCGCGCCCCGCAAAGCTGTTTCCGCCCGTTTCTCCAATCTCGGACTGCCGTAGGGATAATTCACAAGCCCCTCTGCAACCGCCGCCTTATCCGTCAAGGTATAAGCCGTGCTGCCGAGATGGTCGTGCAGGTAGAAATTGAGAATAGAGAAGTGAGAATTGGGAAGTGTTGATTCTGCCCGGGCAATTCTGCTGTTTCCCGCATAAACATATTTTACTAATTTTCCGTCCCGCACTTCGGAAAACTTGTCAATATAAATCACTTCAATATTTTCCCCGGTTTCAGAATCCGCAACAGTCTTTCTCTTTCTCGTATCTGTGTAATCATACACATAATCCGCCGTCTTTGTTCCTTTTTTCAGACTGACCAACCGATCCTGAAAATCCCATGACATGCTCATGCCCTTATCGGAAATCATATTCCCGTTGTCGTCATAGGCAAAGGTCATTCCCCCGTCCGCTCCCTTTTCCGTGCCTGTGACAGCATGGGGACCCGGGGCATCTCCGGGATTTCGTCCCATACGGTTATGCGTACCCAAAATGCCGCCGCAGGTCATGGTTCCCAAATCCATCAAAGGATCAGGCTTTATCAGACTTGCATTTTTGGCAATCATGTTGCCGATTCTGTCATATCGGTAACTTACAGTTCCATACACCGAAGCGTTTGCCGCGTGCGTGAGCCGGTAAAGCGAATCATAGACAAAAGACTGGCTTGCATTGAATTTCCTTGCCTCATCGGCGCCGATGCCGAGTTCGCCGCCGATTTTATCCAAAGCCGCATGGTCCCTGTTGTCAGAAATCTCCGTAATATTGGAAACCCCGTAATAAGCATAATTCAAATCCTGAATCGCCAGATTATCAGAGGAACGGACTGTCTTTAACTGTTTCAGGCGCAGGCGATGGTCATAAGTGTAATTCGTAACCACGCCGCAGGCAAGAGACAGCAGCGAATTTTGACCCGCAGGATTATAATCATATCCGGTAATGACATCCGGCACAGATTCAAGCAAACCCCGGCTGTTATAAGTGTAAGCAACATGCGTATCATCCGGGTAAGTCAGTTGTGTTACCCTGTCCATAGCGTCATAATCCATCGCCGTATAAAAAGACGATAACCCGCCGTTTTGAATGTTAATCTGCTTCACCGCCCATTTCACACGTCCCCGCTCATCGTAGGAATTATGCTCATAACCGGACTGATCCTGCACATAAGAAAGAAAGCCCTTTGTATTTTCAGCGATAACCGTATCCCGCGCCGCGCGCTGCGCCGCTGTTACCGCATCAGCCACATCTGTCATGCCGTCATTGTTCAAATCATAGCCTGCATTGTATTCGCTTTCATTCAGAACGGCGTCGGCAATCATTTTCGCAGAAACCGCCTGCCAAAATTCCCCCCTATTCACCGGACCCGATGGCAAATCATAATGATGGACCACATCCGGCTCTGTTTTTTCTTGTCCGTAATACTCGGCAGTGAGACGGTTCACGCCGTCATAATCATAAGCAATCACCTGATTTTTGGCGTCTTTTGTCCGAATCAGATTTCCGGCATCATCATAAAAATAATACATACAGCCCCGATCCGGGTCATTCATAAAGGTCTTTCTGCCAAGCATATCATATTGAATAAATTTCTGATTCTTCTGAGAATCAACATAGCCTGTGAGATTGTCTGACAGATCATAAGCATATCCGGTTTTCCACTCCGCAGGATTTGTCAGCGGATTTCCGGTATCGTCCAGTTTGACAATCTCATAAACTTCCCTCAGACGCCCCTTTCCGTCTTTATCCTGCAAGCCGTCTTCCACATAACGCATTCCGCAGCCGGTGTGCGAAGAATCCGTTTTTGTCTGTTCTTCATCCTTGACAATTCTGACAAGCGGTTCGTAAGTGATTGCAGAATAAACAATTCCCTCAGCACCCGCAGGCTGATTCACTCTTATTTCTCTGCCCATTGCATCATAAAAATGCTCGGTAAATCCGCTGTTGAAGCTCGGTTCTGTAAAATCGAGTCCCCCGTTCTCAAAATAAGGCAGATATTTTTTTCGGGGCAGTTGACGGGCGTTAAACTGAATCGTATCCGTTACGACAATCTGACCTGCATTTTCGCCCTCTGCACGGGTCATCATTTTTCTGCCAAGCCCGTCATAAAATGTCCGTGAATACAGAAATTCATCTGCGCTGCCGTCCCGCTGCCGGGTTTCGACCCAGTTTATCAGCTTGCCTCCGCCCAGATCACGCGCCAGAACATAATCATAAGCAACTGTATGCGCTGTATCCGGGGCTTTTGTTACGGAAATCAGTCTGCCGAAGGTATCATAATCATAAGTCGTTGTGTATCCGTTAAAATCTCTTGATGAAGTCATGACGCCGAGACCGAAATCATAACCTGCTGACATGGTAAGAGTCAGCGAACCTGTATCAATATGCTCTTCAATCGGAAAGGTATGAAAGCTGTCATCATAAACAAGTTTACGATAATGCCCCGGCTTCTGACCATAAAGAGGATCATAAATCGCAACAATATTTCCGTATTCATCATAATCATTCCGGGCAGATACAATATATTTCCCTTCAGAAAGCAAATCTTCAACGCGCGTAAGATTCCCCTTGCTCACCGCTCCCAAAACCAGATTCCCGTCATAATAATTCCGTTTCTTTGATACCAAAACGCCGTTTTCATCTGTTACCACGCTTTCCACTGCCTTATCTAAAATCCATTTGGATACAGATGAAGGATATGCCGAGGAATAAGTGATTTTAGTTATCCGCTCGTCATCCCAGCCCGCATCTAACCTGCCATGCTCTGTCTGCTGAATCATATTGCCGCAGTCGTCAAATTCATATTCCCATTTCAGGGCAACCGGCGTTCCATTCCCCTTTTCAAGAATATTGCGAGTCTTTTCTTTCTGATACGGAAACATTACGTTGCGGGCGTCTTCGTTTGCGCTCTCGGCTAATTTGCGGCTTGTCCATGAATAGGATTCCTGATAAAAAACTTCTCCGCTTTCTGTCTGCGCTTTTAATGACAGGGGCTTGCCTTTCAGCGAATCTGATTCCATGCCGGTGTCGAATGTATATGCCATGACCAGCTCAGGAACGGTTTCATCGCCGATCTCGCGTTTTTCAGCTTTTGCAAATCCCCGAAATTCTTTTTCATTACCGTCATAATAGCCGTCATGATACTGAAATTCGGAAGCGTATGTATTCAAGCCGTCGGCGATTTCTACTGTTGCCACAACCGGAACCGGAAAAGGAATATTTTCAATCCAGGGATTTCCCGCATCCCGATCCCTTGCCATATCTTCCACACTGGAACGATATGAAATTGTTATGGTTCTGCCGATGCCGTTGGTCACGGTTTTCAACTGATACGGCTGTTCATTCGGAGCAAAATCGAGATATACAAAGGTTTCGCTCCCGCCGGTGGGATAAGTATTCCATAAAATATCTTCGGAACCGTTTCCGTTTATATCACATTGACGGAATACCGTAAATGAATCTGTATAAGGTCCGGCAACTGTGAAAGAATCTGCAAAATGCCCTTTGCTGTGATCCGAGGGATTCAAGCCGAGATTTATCCAGACTCTGACGCTGCCTGTTCCGACATACAGCGCATCTTCCATACCGTCGCCGTTCACATCTGCCATGAGCAGACGGCTTTCATCCATAATGCCGAAGGGCGGATTCGACATCTGAATACCCGAACCGAATTCACCGAATCCTCTGCCCGGATAATAGGTGCATATATCCTTTTGAATCCATACCAAATCCTGAAGCCGATCCCCGTTCATATCTGCCATGCGGATATATGAACGGTCAAATTGCAACTGAGGATTCGGCAGCCCGGATAGAAACGCGCTGCTCCATTTGCCCTGTTTGAGATTCAGCCAGACAAAACAGTCCCCGGCGGCTGTCTTCATCACGTCTGTCATTTTGTCATTGTTCAGGTCCGCAAGCCTTACATTCTGATCCTGAAAATTGAATCCTGCTTTGTTGATGAATCCGGCAGACTCCCATTTCAAGCCTGAATTATCTTTTTTTATTCTGTAATACTGAATATCTGTGCCGAAAAGGTCCAGCATATCCGTGCGCCCGTCTCCGTCCATATCTGCAAGCTGGGTTGAATCTGCCATAAGATATATCAGCTTGGGCATACCCGTCATGGCTGTCTTTTCAGACCATAAGATTTTTCCGTCTTCCCCTGAACCCATATTCAGATAATAATCATGCAGGGTGTCGTTAGTGTCCAAAATATCGGGAAGCCCGTCTGCATTCAAATCAATCAGATCAATATTGCCGTCATTCAGGCTGAGTTTGGGCGCGGAAGCCATCTGAACATGCTTTGCAGTATCTCCCTGAAACTTGACGTAAGCAAACTGAGCCGGCGGAAGAGAACTCGCTCCGTCTCTGCCAATTTGCGTAATCCCTGACAAAAGCGAAAGAGGCTGAAAATTGTCTGTCGGTTTGTATGCAAGAAGATATGAACGGACAGGATTTTCAACTTCCATCATGCGGATGGCTTTGCATCTGAAGGCTGTTTTCAATTCATATCGGGCGCGGTAATCTGTAATAATATCAGGGCGAGGTTCGTACTCAAACAGAATCAGCATCTTGCTGCTGACAGAGATGTTATATTCAATCCGGGTGCAGTATCGCTGAAAACCGGAATCAAATTTTTCATAAACCAATCGGATGATATTTCCGTTGGCGTCTGACAATTCTTCAAGAAGCCATTTGAATATCCGTCCGGCGCTGTCCTGAATCCGCCCTTGCGAAGTGACGCCGAATTTCAGGGTTACGCCGTTTTTCTGTTTCGCTGTCCATCCGTCTGAAGTCCATGAAAACCTTATAAATTCACTTTCATTTTCACAACGGAAGGTTCCGTCGGAAAGGGGGATCAATTCTTCTCCGTTTGAGTAAACCGGTGTGTCGTTCTCATCTGCTTCATCTGTCTGACCGTCTTTGTCATTATCTATGCCGTCTCCTGCGGTCCAGTCTGTATAAAACGGCTGTCCTTTGTCTGTCTGGCGCTGAATAAAAGGGAAATCTGTTTTCCAGCCGAGTCCGAAGGGCCCGTTGCTGTTTCCGCTGTTATAGGCAAGTGCCAGTTGCGGGGCAAATCCGTTTCTGCCCGGAGGAACGGCGAGCGGAATCCTGTATGAGCCTGTGCCGCTGTTTAACTGGGGTTCAAAGGATTCTCCAAGTCCTTCGATAGAGCCGGGACCCGATGGCAATGACAAAACGCTCGGTTTTACGCCGGATTTGTCAACGCCGGCATCAGCGAGATTTGAAAGAAAAAGGAACAACATAAGGAAATTTAATATAATGTATGAGTTACACAGTTGAGTTGATCTCGTTCCCACGCTCCGCGTGGGAATGCAGCCCGGACGCTCCGCGTCCGCTTTGCAAAAATAAAATTTTTGCACTCCGGAAGACGTTCCCACGCGGAGCGTTGGAACGAGATCATCAACTGTGTAACTATTAATAATGTTTGCGCTTTTCACTGTTTTTCCTTTATAAAAACTCTATCCGGTTCTTTATGGATTCCTGAGTAAAATATTCCGATATTTTCAGCAATCTTTTCAATGCCTCTCCGATAGGAAGCTGTTTTGAGACAATTATCCCGAAATGTTCCTGATTCTGTCGGACATATTCGTGGTGCAATAACACAAAGTCTTTGATATTGAAGCTGAAAATACATCGCTGATCTTCTATCGCATATCTGAGCTGTTCGTCATCTGATTTTCCTTTGAGGTTCAGTTCGCTGACATGAACAGCATCATAGCCGCGTTTCCGTATCGCCAATGCCAAAGCAAGATAAACATCTTCGTCCATGAACAGTTTTATTTTCATGTTTGAGACGGAATATATTTTTTCCAGTAATCGGTGTCAGAAGATGCTTTTAAATCTCTGTCAATTTCATCCTGATGATCGAAATAATATGCCAGCGCTGAAAATACCTGAGAAGGCTTTAAATGAGAAAGGCTGATTAAAATTTCATCAACACTCATTCCCATCTGATAATACCCTGCAATACTGCGGACAGGGATCCTTGTGCCTTCAATGATCGGAACGCCGTTTAAAATGTTTTTTTCAGAAGTAATATAAGGATATACATAAGACTTGCTGTTCATTGCTATCGTCCTTGTTTAGACCAGCGGGGTTTTGAAAACCCCGCTGGTCTTTGTTATGTTAATTTCTTGCATGATAATAATTGTAAAACCAGATTTCTATATCTGAAACGCTGTCAATATCCAACAATTTCTGCCCTCCGGCGCTTTTTAACGGCACTTCCAGCACCCATTTGCTCACCGCGGGCGGCATTTCATGAAATTCTCTTTTCTGCCATGATTCAGCCGGCGCATAAGGATCATTTGTAACCACTGCATTGATACCGAATCCGAAAACATCTTTTGAAAGCCAGTTTTCGCCGTTTTTGTACCAGTACCTTACAGGATAGCCTGTCATTTCACCTTTAATCCTGTCAGGACTTGTTGTTTCTTCTCCGCGGGTGGAATTCCGAATAAAACTTGTACCGCTTTGCTCAAGATAAACCATGAGTTGGCTTAAAAAGGTATCTGCATTGATCTTTACGCTTATCCATTTGATCTTTTCATTCCATCTGGCAGAAGAAAAAAATGTTCCGTCAAGATTCGGTTTGACAGCGCTGAACTCCAGATGAATAACTTCGCCGAAATCACTCATCACGCCGCTTTTAGGAGTTTCATGAATCGCTATATTTTTCAGATAACTACGGAAGGCGGCTAATGCGTCAACCTTTTTTCCTGCGGCAGCAGGATTAGGATCAGGATAGTATGCAGGATTGTTATTTTCGTCAAATCTTCTGTATCCTAAGAAATCTTCTCTTAAAGAAAATCTGACAAACTGAGTTCCCTGACGATCTCCGATATTTGCTTTCTGGTCATAATTCCAGAGAGCGCTTGCCATATCCAACAGTTCTTTGGCGTTTCTCAGCTTAAATACAGAACTGCTGGTATAGGATTTATTCCCATAAGTGGTAACAAACCGGGTATTCCGCTTGTAATCCAACGCCCGCGCCATTGTAAAAATCCAGAACTGAGCCTCCTGAAATGCAAAATCCGCATCAATAATATACTGATCCATGATGATCCGGTGAGAAGGGTCTGCAAAATAGCGTGTGCCAAGCTCCTGTTCAGCTTTTTCCCACTCTGTCTCAAGATATGCTTTTTCATCTAAAATCGCCTGAAGTTTTGCCACTTCCTGTGCAAGCATGATTGCCGCTTCCTGCGATTCAATGGCAAGGGTTTGCATACCGAGCAGCAAGTTCTTGACAAGGGCTTCGCTGTTTGCGTCTGAAATTTGGTCGTTCAGGTATGTTATTTTTGCAGATAATTTGGCATTGAGCTTTTCTTTTTCGGCATTAAGAAGGGCTTTGCCTAATTCCGCGGCAGCTTGGATTCCTGCATTAATCCCATGAGTTGCTATGCTTGCCCCTAGCGAAGTCAGCCAATTATCACCTGCTTTTGCAAGTTCGTTAGCACCTGCTTGTGCGGCATTAATATAACCGATTTCTATAGTCAATTGAGCTTGTTTATCCCCATACCTTATATATGTATCTTGAATCAGATCATTAATATTATGCTCTTTTCCGCGGCGTTCAATCTCATTCCTGATCTGCGCTTCAAGATTGGATATCTCCTGCTGATTATGCTCAATGCGCTTTCCGGCTAATTCAATATTCTGAAGTTGAAGATATATCTCGCCGCCCACATTATTTTCAGGCGTATGATATTCAGAAGAAGGATTCGGCGGACCCGGATATTCCGCGCCGGCAATGGCGCGCAGCCGGTCTCCAAACTGACGCCGCTGAGTCTGAAGCTCGCTCTTTATGGAATCTTCATTAAACTGTACTTTTTCATAATGGCTGTATGCCAAATCATATTTATCTTTGGCAACTTTCAGAGAATCGCCGGGAGTCGCTCCTCCGGGAATAAGCATCTCTGCAAAATAGTTAAAAGAATCTTTATGAACATTATAAGTAGTACCGGGGACATCTGTCTGAACCAGCGCAAGAAAATTCTTGTCCAATCCGAGAGGATTGGTATTACCGTCCAGAAAAGCCTTGACGCTGCTCAAAGAACTAAGTGCCGCTGCCCAGCCTGCTTTTGCCTCTGTCAAACCTGAATCATTCGGATTTATTTCTCCGGGAAAAATTTCATTCAATTTATTCCCTTCGGTGTAGGATTTCTGCTGCGCCTGACCGATTACAGCACGCGCCTTGTCTGCATCTCCGGCATCGCTTCGCAACGCATAGAGTTTCGCCAATTTTGCCGCAGTCTGCGCCGCATCCCGCTCCATATTGAACAGCAGAACCAAATCCTTATACCCTGTGAACAATTCTTCATTGTCTTTGTTCACAACAGAAACAAGTTCCCCACTGCTATTTTTATAACTCGGAGCATAAAGAGACCGACCCGGAACCTCTTTCTCAAAGAGATAATACCCGAAACATTTGTTCTCAAGTGCGGCTTTGGCGTCCACCCTTGCCATATCAATCCCCATAGAATTTTTCAGAAGATCAAAATAAGGTTTTATGGCATTGTCATACAATGGAAGCGCGGCCTTAATCAAATCAATCTCTTTGCTGATCTGAAATTCTCCGGTTGGCGCAAGATAACCGGGAAAACCAAGCGTTGATTTTTGAGCTTCAACAATCTTTTCAGTTGCTTTAGACAAATCTGCCACTGCAATGTCATAATAAATATCCAGCAAAGCATTCCGCAATCCTGTATGAAACGGATCATATTTGAGGGCGGCTCTGATAATTGCTGCGGCTTCAAACGCACGGGAATACTCGGCAGAAGTCCAGTATGTAGCCATCTTCTGAAACTGAGCAGTAACATTATTTTCATCATCAAGACCATATAAAAAGACCTTGTATCTGAATGCTGCCTTTTCCTTTGCAAAATCCCCTGTTCCCTCTGCATATTCATAATAGAGCATCTTTTTAGACCTGTTGACCGCATCCTGCTGAAAATCAGGATAAGGAATTGTATTTGCTACAATTTGACCGAAACGTGAAACAGCAAGCTTGACGCCGTTTCCCTGTTGGGGTTCTTTTGGAGTACCGTCAGTATCCGGCGATATTTTGATATGACCGCCGCTTATAAAAACA
>DYRK01000001.1:26206-41363 GCA_020718785.1 Desulfatirhabdium butyrativorans
TGGAGTACCGTCAGTATCCGGCGATATTTTGATATGACCGCCGCTTATAAAAACATTGGTAAAATGCCCCCAAACAGCGTCTGTATCCTGAGCAGAGACTTCCTGCCCGGGCAGACCGAAGCCTCCCCAAAATATCATCCATAGACAAAAAGGCATTGTCATCTTATAAAAAATGCGAAAAATTTTCATGGCTGCTGTTCCTTTCATGGTCTTAAAAAAATTTAATTCACATTTTCAAGCGGTACCTGAGGCGAATTTATATCGGATATCTGTTTGAGCAGAATGAAAATCCCCTCAGTTTGATATCCAAGCTGCTGTTCGGTATCACAGGTAAGGATTTCTGTTACACTTCCCATGATTTCAGATTTTGCATTCACGATATGATCTCCGAGTCGAGAATCCGCATGAAATATGAATTTTCGTTTCAAAGCAACATTCATGCGAGTCAGATCGGCAGGAATGTTTATATTATCCACTGTTGCATCAAATAAAGTTTCGTTAAGACGGACATTTTCCGCGGGAAATTCTGAGCCACCCATGTTTAACGGAATAACGCCGTAACCGTCTGTAATCAGAGAAGCTGCTGTTGCTGTCGGGCTTTGAATCATTTTCATCTGAAAATGCAGGGCAGCCCCTTTATTTTTAATGATTCCGTTCCACATCGAATCATTGTCATAAATATAGACCGCATGCTCTGTGGAACTTCCCGGAACATATCCCATTTCTTCAGATTCGTTGTAATAAAGGCTAAGTACGATGGTTTCCGCTTTTTCCAATGCCGTATCATCATTAATCGTAATCGGAATTTCCGCTGTATCTCCGTTTACCGGGATACTGCGGCTTAATGTGGCATAATCGGACACTTCAGCAGCAGTTCCTGAAACTGTATATCTGAGAGTACCCGCAAATGCCGGGACAAATCTGACTTTAACCCCGATTGAACCGTTACCTTCCTCTGTGTTTGACGATACCGTATCAAAATTTGCAACAATAACAGCAGGGTTAAGCAACTCGACAACATCTGCAACGTCCAGAGCATTATCCTGATTCATATCCATTTCAATCAGTTCGTCAGAAGTAAATGTTTTACGTTCAAGAATGGCATCTACCATGTTTTGTTCTGTAGCCACACCGGACTGCGCCAGAACATCTTTGAAAAAAAACAGCAAACCCAAAAAAATCACAGAAACTCCCAGTATCATCATTTTGTTTTTTTGTCTCATCATCGTCTCCTTATCAAAAAAATCATTAACGTATTGAAAGTATATAAAAATAAAAAATATAATCCCCCATCTATGATATGAACTTAGGCGTTACGCAGTTGAAATTTTTATACCGGAAAAAGTATCCGCATGATTTTCTGCGACCTTTTCAGTACCGCAAGAAAGCCTTGCAATCCCGAACATATGGCTTCATCTGTATAATTTTTTGATACTATTAGTTCAGCAGAATGTCAAATGATTTTTGGCTGCCAGCGTATAAGCAATTGAAAAGCCCTGACTTATCGGTTAAACCGAATTTTGCAGTAGCAGTAAGGTGGGCAGAGCGCAACGATATATTCTTTATAACTGCCTGATCTGCGCTCTGCCCACCCTGCCGGATGAACCAAAATGTTTCAAGTAGAGGTATATATGGTGTAAATTCCCTGATCGCTCAGTGCGCTGAAGTTCTGATCGGTTCTGAGCCTCTCGTTTATATACCTGTGCAATGAATTTCGATATATCCTATGTATTTTATTTGATATTGTCAAGGATAATTTTGACTGCCTGCCCTTCAGGGTGCATGGATTAAACCGTAGTTGTCCGGGATCAGGTTCAGCAGATCGGAAATGCCCCCGTGCCGCTCCCGGCGGATTGACGGTCGTTTTTATCTTTTTATCCTTTGGCGCCGGAAATGCTTGGGATTTGTCAATCCCAAGCGAGCATTTCCGAGCATTTCCGAGTATTTCAGAGCATTTCAGAGCATTTCGGGAAAACTTTCGATCTGCCGGGTCAGGCGATTTCAGACCTTAACAGTTGACCGGTGTTTCCATGGTTTACCATGTCCGTCGGAACTGCGGACTTTTTTGATCTGCTGAAATTCTCAAAAAAAATTCCCCTGTCTTCTTGATTTTCCCATACAATTTGATAAAAGTGAGAAAGGAGAATTTTCAATTCTCACTTCTCATTTATAAAAGGAGCATCAGCATGAAATCTGTTTTAAGTCTGCTTGTCAGCTTTTTTCTGTTTTCAGCCGGCATGACAGCTTCGGCAGCCGATGTAGGGGGAATTATCGAGTCTGACACGTTATTGAACGCAGACAGCAGTCCTTACCTTGTCACCGGAAATATTCTGATCAGGCAAAATGTGAAATTGGAGATTGAGCCGGGGGTGACGGTGAAATTCAGAGGTTCCCCCATTTCATCATCAGGATATTATATCCGCGTGGACGGTACGCTGAACGCGCAGGGAACCGAGGAAAAACCGATTCTGTTTACCGCGGAAAACGTGAATCAGCCCTGGGGCTGCATTGCCTTTACAAATTCCAGCACAGACTGGAACGACAAAAGCAAAACCGGCTCTGTTCTCAGCCATTGTATCATCGAATATGCAGGAAACGGTCAGGATGCCTCGGTGTTATGTGTCTCGGCATCGCCTTTCATTACAGACACCGCAATCCGAAACGGAAGCACTGGCGGCATCCGGACATCCGGCGGATTTCAGCGCATTTTAAGCAACCGGATTTACGGTAACGGATACGGCATCCGTCTTTCCTGTCAGGGAGCATGGATTGAAAACAACTTTATCGAAAATAACCGGCAGCAGGGAATTTATTTGGATTCAAGCACATACAAGGTTGAAATCATAAATAACACCATTATCGGATCAGCAGCAGAAACAGACGGCAACTGTCTCAGCATTGCCCTGTATTACAATTCCGATACCGCCGCAGATACCGCGGCATCGGAAGCTGTAACTGCCGCGAATGCTGCCGCAGCCGAGGCAAAATCTGCACAGGATGCTCTTGCAAATGCAGGTCCCGACAATTATTCAGAAGCCTATTTTGCGGCAGATACAGCCGTCAAAGCTGCAAAAGCCGCGGCTGACAAAGCGACAGCCATGCTGAAAGCTGCTGCGGATAAGGCTGCGGAACTGACAGCGGATATACAGATTCATAAAAATCATATTATCAGCAAAGACGGAAACAGCATTGCCATTAACGAACAGGCTGCCAATGCCAATTACAAAATCAGCCTGACAGAGAATAATATTGAGAATATCAATGGAAAACTTGCGCTTTTCCTCTATAACTGGAAGCATGAATCCCCTGAACCTTTTGATATGACAGGCAACTGGTGGGGAACAGCAGACACGGCTCAGATCGGACAGATGATCTATGATGCCAAAAATGATTTTTATCTGCCCAAAGTTAATTATCAGCCTGTTGCCGCAGAGAAAATTTCGGATGCCGGATCATCGCTCACAGACTTGTCTCCTGAAGAAGATGAAAGCGATCTGCCCGGTATTATTGCCAAAGATACGGTATGGACACTCGAAGGAAGCCCCTATATTATCACCGGGAATATCCTTATCAAAGAAGGAGTCAAACTGGAAATAATGCCCGGAGTCACAGTGAAATTCAGCACCGCGGCGGTTCAGTCTGTCGGGCATTATATTCAGGTTGACGGAACCCTGAATGCACAGGGAACAGAAAACAGTCCGATTCTGTTTACCGCGGAAGACCCGGCACGGACATGGGGATGTATTGCATTTACAGACACAAGCACAGACTGGAACGAAACTTCGGGGAGCGGAAGTATTCTCAGCCATTGTATTCTTGAATACGCGGGGAACAGTCAGGAAGGCGGCAAAAAAGAATTCGGCGGAGGAGCAGTTCTCTGTTTTTCCGCGTCTCCGATGATTAAAGACAGTATGATTCGGAATAGTGCGGGAGATGCGATCCGGGCATCCGGCAAGGACCTGAAAATTATAAACAACATCATCGCAGATAACGCGGGCATGGGAATTTTTTTGTCTGCGGACGCCGCGCTCATAGAAAACAATTACCTTGTCGGCAACGTACAGGGCATTTATTTGGATTCATGCACAGAGCGCATTCAGATTCAAGACAATACCGTTATCGGCAGCCAGCCTCAGACTTACGGTTCATGTATAAGCATTGTTTTATATTATCATCTGAATCCCGCGGATATAGCCATTCGGCGGAATATCATCACCAATAAGGGAAACGGCAATGCCGTAGCGGCCACGACTTCGGATGCCTCGGCAAATGACTCCCTCGGACTCACAGAGAACAGTATTGAAAATCAGGGAAGCGGATTGGCGGTTTATCTCTACAACTGGCAGCCGCAGAATCCCAAAGCCATTTCCATGACTGAAAACTGGTGGGGAACCGGCAAAAGCGATGAAGTGGCACGGATGATTTATGATGCCAAAAATGATTTTTATCTGCCGAAAATATCTTATCTTCCCATTGCCGCGGAACCGCCTGCAAATGCAGGCTCCGATCTTTCCTATCCGCCCCCGGATGATGAAACCGAACAGCCCGGCGTCATTGCGCGGGATACGATATGGACGCTCGCGGAAAGTCCTTATATTATCAGCGGAAATATCCTGATAAAGCAGAATGCGGGACTGACAATAGAACCCGGAGTTACAGTGAAATTCAGAACCGCGCCGGTTCAGTCTGTGGGATATTATATCCGCGTGGACGGTACGCTGAACGCAGAGGGAACCCCGGAAAATCCGATTCTCTTTACCGCTGAAGACAGCAGCCGGTTATGGGGCTGCATTGTATTTACGGAAACCAGCACCGCATACAATGAGTCAAAATCGGGCGGATGTGTTCTGAGTCATTGCATCATCGAATATGCCGGAAACAGTCAGGACGGCGGAGTAAAAGATTACGGCAAAGCGGGAGTTCTCTGTATTTCCGCGTCTCCGCTCATCAGCAACAATACTATCCGATATATCGGCGGAGATGCAATCCGGGCATTCGGCGGAACACAGAGCATTCTCGGCAATTACATCCATGACAATACCCGAGGCATATATATTGCTTCCGAACGCGGGGTCATAGCCGATAATTATCTCAGCGCCAACGCTCAGGGCATCTTTGCGGGGTCTTGCGAAAACAGTCTTGAAATCAGAAGTAATACTATCGAAAGCAATTCATCGGAAGTTTCGGGCGCGTGCCTGAGCATCAATCTGTATTATCATCTGTCTCCTTCGGAAATAAGGATTTATAAAAATCATCTCATCAGTACCGGCACTCAGGCAAATGCCGTCGGGGTTTCTGCCCAGTCTCCGGATGCCAATGATATCCTTAGTCTGACAGAAAACAATATTGAAAACCGGGGAAATCTCTCGCTCTATTTCCATGACTGGCAGCCGCAGAATCCCAAAGAGATTCCGATGAGCGATAACTGGTGGGGAAGCACTGACAGCCGTGAAATTGACCGCATGATCTATGACGCTGAAAATGATTTTTATCTGCCCAAAGTGAATTACCAGCCTTTTGCCACAGAGAAAATTCAAGATGCCGGGTCAACGCTCTCCCCGGCACTTTCCGAGGACGCGGGTCAGCCCGGAGTTATTGCCGAGGATACGGTGTGGACTATAGATAACAGCCCTTATATGGTTTCCGGAAATCTCAGAATCGGAAAAAATGTAAAGTTGGAGATCGAGCCGGGGGTTGCAGTAATATTCAAATCTGCTCCGATTGACTCATTGGGCTATTATATCGAAGTCGAGGGTACGCTGAAGGCCGAGGGAGAAAAGGACAGACCTATTCTGTTTACCGCAGAAGACCCGGCGCGTCTCTGGGGCTGTATCGTGTTTGCAGCGACAAGCACAGACTGCATTCTCAGCCGCTGCATCATCGAATATGCAGGCAATCCGCAGGACGCCGGACTGAAAGATTACGGAGGCGTGTCGGTACTGTGTCTGTCCGCATCTCCGCTCATCACGGACAATATTATCCGAAAAAGCGGGGGCGACGGTATCAGCGCACAAGGCGGCAGTCTGACGATTCTGAATAACCGGATTCATCAGGTGTCCAGAGCCATGAATA
This sequence comes from Desulfatirhabdium butyrativorans, assembly GCA_020718785.1. GTDB lineage: Bacteria > Desulfobacterota > Desulfobacteria > Desulfobacterales > DYRK01 > DYRK01. The sequence continues at coordinate 32,279 of DYRK01000001.1, forward strand.
TGCTGTCTTCGGATGTGCGGATCGAAAATAATTATCTGATATATAATCAGCAGGGAATATCTCTGTCAGCAGCCGGAAACCGAATTTTCTTAAAAAACAACAGTATTATCAGCAATTCGGCGGTGACATCCGGCGCATGTCTCGGCATTACTCTTTATCCTGACAATACCTTGCCGGAAATAGAGATTTACCGGAATCATATTCTGAGCCGGGCAGGAAATGCTGTGGCGATAGCAGAATCTCAGGGCATGAGCGCAAATTATGAACTGAAGATCAGGGAAAACAATATCGAGAATATAGGAGGAAATCTCTCTGTTTATCTGTACAATTGGCAAAAATACGGACAATCCCTGCGTCTTGATATGTCGGACTGCTGGTGGGGAACCGCAGATACCGCTGAAATCGGCCGGATGATATTCGATTCGGATAATGATTTTTATCTGCCTGAAGTACAGTATGAGCCTTTTGCTCCCGGACTGATCCCGGGCGCGTGGTCAGTCCTTTTATATCCGCCCATTGCCAATGCGGGAACCGATCTGCCGGGCGATCCGAATCAGCCTGTTTACGGAGACATGACTGTGCCTTTGGATGCTTCGAATTCTTTTGATCCGGATAAAAAAATGTCTTATCACTGGATTCAGACCGGGGGACCCGGAGTCACACTGAAGCACGCGGACAGTGTGAAAGCCGAATTTGTCACGCCTTCTGTGACAAGCGATAATGCGGTTTTGACTTTTCAGCTCAGAGTGAAAGACCCGGAAGGTTTCTATGATACGGATTCGGTCAGTATTACTGTGACTCCTGGCGGTCCCGTGAAAATGGAGAGAGACAAAGGGCAGTGTTTTATCGGGACCGCGGGTTCGGGGTTCGGGGTTCGGGATTCGGGGTTCGGCTGGCTGCTGCTTATTGTTTATCTGATTTGGAGAAAGGCGGGTTTCCACTACGAAAAGTAGGGGCGTATAATTATACGCCCCTACATACGAATTTGTGAAATTCGATTTCTGGAAATCTATATCTTGAAGGAGATTATGCGAAGAAAAAATATTTTTCTGATTGCTGTTTTGACGGGCTTATGTTTTGCGGCGGACGAAGCTTCGGCTCAAGGCTATTTTTCTGCGGGACTCGGCGCGGGGGGAAGTGCGGGAACCTATAGTATGACTGTCGAAGCCGGTATTACGGAAGTTGAGATCGGCAGTAAAAAATATCTGATAGGCGCAGGTATTCCCATTATTCCTCACGGATATGACAATGTGCCGTCAGATACTTTTGAATCACCGTGTCCCCATAACGAGTATGTGATTCTGGGGCAGGAAAATGACGGAACCGAACTTGGGATTTACGGGAAAATGGGCGGAGAAGTAAAGAAATATCCGGGCATGTATGCGTCTCTGCTGCTCGGATTCACCCGTGGAACCGAGATCGAGGTGTCTGAATCCCTTGCCACCCGTCAGCATTATGAACAATCATCGGACAAAAATGTTTACTGGATGTACGGACTCGGAGTATCGTATTTTACGGAAATATTCGACGATGACTGGAGAATCTGTTTCCAATTGGACATTGACAACCGGCGGGGCATTACCGGGGCTGCGGGTTTTCACTGGTAAATGTCAGCAGGATTTTCAGGATTTGCATCTTCGGGCAGGGACAGGCCGGCGGCGTGTCCCTCTTTTAATCCCGAAAATCAGGGACTGTAAATTTCATGGCATCTGTCTTCCATAACGTGAACAAGTTCAGCGGCATGAAACCCCGTCAGGATTCACGTGCGCTCCGACGACGGCTGGCTATTGTCCGTGCCTCAAATGAAGAAGCGCAACTTCGCGGTTCCTCGTCCATCCGAATGCCCGTGGCAGAGGACTCGGGAAAAAACTGGTTCATAAAGCCGCAGATTTTTGCAGAACTGCCGGATACAAGTCTGTTTTTCTGTGGACTTTCAATGAGTTAATAACAGCAATATATTTATACCGATCCGCAGGCTTTGTAAAGACTGAGGAAAAATCTCATCTGCTCTGGGGTCTGAACCTTACCGAAGAGCGATATGAGTTAAAATTTTGAAAAAAAACATAAGTGCCGAAATTCATTTATCAGACATTTATTTCTAACCCTAATAAGCGGAAAATAAGCAATGATTGATGATCCTCAATATTATATTCAGGGCGTACTGGAGCAAAACCGGCGCATTCTTTCCAGAACCATCACTCTGGTTGAAAGCTCTCTCCCAGCCCATCGGGAACTGGCTCAGACCATTGTTGACGCGCTGCTTCCTTATACCGGAAAATCTGTCCGGCTGGGAATCACCGGGGTTCCCGGGGTCGGCAAAAGCACTTTTATCGAAAGCCTCGGCATGATGCTGGTGCGTGAGAAAACCCATCCCTTAAAGAAAATCAAACTGCGGAAGGCGCACAATGTAGCAGTGCTTGCCGTGGATCCCAGCAGTACTCGAAGCGGCGGCAGTGTTCTGGCAGATAAAACGCGGATGGAAAAGCTTTCTGTGGAAGAAAGAGCATTTATCCGTCCGTCTCCGTCAGGCGGCACACTGGGAGGCGTTGCACGCAAAACCAGAGAAACCATGCTGGTCTGCGAGGCCGCCGGATTTGATGTTATCATTGTCGAGACAGTAGGCGTGGGACAATCCGAGACTGCTGTGGCATCAATGGTTGACTTTTTTCTCGTCCTCATGCTGGCAGGTGCGGGAGACGAACTTCAGGGAATCAAAAAAGGCGTCTTGGAAATAGCCGACGGTCTTGCCGTCAACAAAGCTGACGGCGATAATGTCGAAAAAGCAAATCATGCAAAAAAGGAATATGAAAGCGCGCTGCATTTTCTGAATCCATCGACGTATTCATGGACAGCGCCGGTTCTCACATGCAGTGCCAGGGAAATGAGCGGCATCGAAGGCGTATGGAATATGGTTCTGGAATACATAGACAAACTCGGTACTACCGGCGAACTTGCGGAAAAGCGGCGGAAACAGGCTTTGGACTGGATGTGGTCGCTGGTGGAAGAAGGGCTGAGAGAGCGGTTCCGCAGGAATACGGAGATTAAAGATCTCCTGCCCGCGATCACCGGAGATGTGGAAAGAGGTGAAACCGCGGCGACCCTTGCCGCGGCCAGGCTGCTTTCTTTGCTTGATAAAAACGGGTCTGTGTGATAAGCCCCTGTCGTTTTCCGGCTGATCCTCGTCAGGCTGCAACCCGGACGGATTTGACAGACCCGTCAAATCCGCCCTTCGGATGCAGGACTGAAGAACCGGTTCAATTTGACAAAAATTGTGGGGCTGTCTCAGGAGAGAAAGAATCTGCGAAACCGGAAGTGATGAATACTATGTACCCGGCCATATATTTTCGGACATTGCAGAATGGGAAAAACTGAGTTTTTTCAAAAAACTCAGTTTTTAAAAATGCCGGAAAATTTTTGTCCCGGTACATATAAATTTTCTTGACGATTCAATACCGTTATGCTACACAAAGCGTCACCGGGATGAATTCACCTATGAAATATTTCTGACGGAGAGACCGCCTTTCTATACATGTATGAAATATGCAGTTTTTCAAATGCTTCGCTTATCGGCAAACGATTTTGAACGGATGAGCGAGGATTACAGAGAATACAAAGGCTTGCCTTTTATTTCCAAGAAGTAAAATTTTCCAGCAGGGTTAATCCGAACAAAAGGAAAGGAATCGACAAATGGGAAGTATTGCAGATAAAATAAAGGATCTGAAGGATAGGGAACAGAAGATTCTTCAGATGGGCGGCGCGAAAGCCGTTGCAAAGCAAAAAGAAAAACCGGGGAAAATGACTGCCCGGGAGCGGCTGAACTGTCTGTTTGATCCGGGAACTTTCCGGGAAATTGATATGTTTGTGACCCATCGCTGTGTGAATTTCGACATGCAGGGTCTTGAAATTCCATCCGACGGCGTGATCACGGGACACGGACTTGTAAACGGCAGACCCGTGTTTGCTTTTGCTCAGGATTTCACTGCCAGAGCCGGAAGTCTCGGAGAAATGCACGCCAAAAAGATATGCAAAGTCATGGATATGGCGCTCAAAGCCGGGGTTCCCTTTGTCGGAATGAATGACTCGGGCGGCGCAAGAATTCAGGAAGGCGTGGATGCTTTGTCAGGATACGGTCAGATTTTCTACCGGAATTCTGTTGCTTCCGGTGTGATTCCGCAGATTTCCGCCATCATGGGACCCACCGCGGGCGGTGCGGTTTACTCTCCGGCAATGACCGATTATATCTTCATGGTCAAGGATACGAGCTATATGTTCATTACCGGTCCGGAAGTCATCAAATCCGTGACCGGCGAAGAAGTGAGCTTCGAAGACTTGGGCGGAGCAATGACGCATAATGAAAAAAGCGGTGTTGCTCATTTCGCGTGTGAAAACGATGAGGACGCAATCAGTCAGATCAAGGCATTGCTGTCCTATCTCCCGTCGAACAACATGGAAGACCCGCCGGTTGTCAGCACAGGAGATAATCCCGGACGGACAGACGCTGCGCTGAATACGATCATCCCTGACAATCCGAACCAGCCCTACGATATGAAAGACGTGATTCGTTCTATCGTGGACAATGGCGAGATATTCGAACCGCATATTTATTACGCCCAGAATATCATCGTATGCCTTGCCCGTCTGAACGGACGCAGTATCGGCATTATTGCCAATCAGCCCAAAGTTCTGGGCGGCTGTTTGGACATTGACGCATCGGATAAGGCATCCCGGTTTATCCGTTTCTGCGACGCTTTCAATATTCCCATGCTGACCATAGCGGATGTGCCGGGATATCTGCCGGGAAGCAATCAGGAATGGGGAGGAATTATCCGTCACGGCGCAAAGCTGCTCTGGACATATTCCGAAGCCACGGTTCCGAAACTGCTGCTGGTGACTCGCAAGGACTACGGCGGCTCTTATCTCGCGATGTGTTCGAAAGACTTGGGTGCGGATATGGCATTTGCATGGCCCAGCGCTCAGATTGCCGTCATGGGCGCGGCAGGTGCTGCAAATATCATCCATCGGAAAGATATCAAGGAAGCGGCTGACCCTGTGGCAAAGCGCAAAGAGAAAATCGAGGAATACGAAAATCTCTTCTCGAATCCTTACTGTGCCGCAAACCGGGGATATATTGACGCGGTTATAGAGCCGAGCGGAACCCGTCCCCGGCTGATCGAAGCTTTGGAAATCATGTGCGGCAAACGGGAACTGAGACCTCCGAAAAAGCACGGAAACATTCCTTTATAATTGAAGTTTGTCAATCGGAAACGGAGTTTCACAATGAATACGGATAAGAGGAAAATCACCGCGGCAGTCGCCGGGGTAATGGCTTATATCAGGACTGAGGAAGAGGCGATCTGCGCTGCGAAAACGGCAGCAGCATTGCCTGTAGTCGAGCCTGCCGCGCCTCCGGTGAAACTGTGGGGAATCAGCGGGCGTCAGTCGCAGATGCAGTTGCGTAATCTGATGCAGATGAAAGCCTTTCACGGAATCAGGAAGTAACACTGTCAATCGTTTTTTCCTCTTGTTCCCAAGCCCCGGCTTGGGAACAAGAGGACGTTCCCAAGCTGGGGCTTGGGAACGAGGGGAAATCAGGAAGTAACACTGTCAATCGTTTTTTCCTCTTGTTCCCAAGCCCCGGCTTGGGAACGAGGGGATTTTTCAAATACGTTTTTAACCCTATTTTTTAAGAGGAGAACGATACAATGAGTGATCATGACCAGGTGAAAACGACGACCATGAACTATGACAAGGACAGGCCCAAAGCGAAAAACCCGATCAAGATAGAGGACCTGACCTTCCGTGACGGTCATCAGTCTCTTTTTGCGACCAGAGGACGGACCGAAGACATGCTTCCGGTTGCCGAAATGATGGATCAGGTCGGCTTCTGGGCAATGGAGACCTGGGGCGGCGCAACTTTCGATACCATGCACCGATTTCTCAACGAAGACCCCTGGGAAAGAATCCGGACATTGAAACGCTATGTCAAAAAGACGCCTTTTTCCATGCTGCTCAGGGGACAGAATCTGGTGGGATACCGCAACTACGCCGACGATGTTGCCAAAGCCTTTGTGGAAAGAGCCGCAGCCAACGGTATGGATATTTTCAGAACCTTTGACGCGCTCAATGACTACCGCAATTTCGAGACGGTGGTTCCCGCGATCAAAGCCTGCGGAAAACATTTTCAGGGCTGTATCTGCTATACCCTGACGCAGCCGAGATTAGGCGGAGAGGTTTACAACCTCGACTACTATGTGAAAAAGGGCAAAGCCCTCGAAGCCATGGGCGCGGACAGCATCTGCATCAAAGATATGGCAGGACTGATCGCTCCTTATGATGCCTACGATATCGTGAAGGCATTGAAAGCAGCGGTCAAGCCGCCGATTCATCTTCACAGCCATTTTACTTCCGGTATGTCGGCCATGTCTCATCTGAAAGCCATCGAAGCCGGCGTTGACATTATTGATACCTGTATGTCTCCTTACGCGTACCGGACTTCCCATGCAGCCGTCGAGCCGCTGGTCATGACGCTGATCGGAACGACTCGGGACACGGGTTTCGATATCAAACTTCTGGCCAACATCAACGAAATCCTCGAGCGCGAAGTCATGCCCAAGTACAGACATCTGCTGGATGACACCAAGATGTCCATCATTGACATCAATGTGCTGCTCCACCAGACCCCGGGCGGAATGCTTTCGAATCTGGTCAATCAGTTGAGAGAAATGGATGCTTTAGACAAAATTGATCAGGTTTACGCGGAACTTCCCAAAGTCAGAAAAGATCTGGGGCAGATTCCGCTGGTCACGCCCACGAGTCAGATCGTCGGTATTCAGACCGTCAATAACGTGCTTTTTGACGATGCCAACGAGCGCTACAAGATGATTACCGGTCAGGTCAAAGACCTTTGCTACGGATTGTACGGAAAAACTGCGGTTCCCATCAATCCCGAAGTTCAGAAAAAGGCGCTGAAAGGCTATCCCAGAGGGGAAGAGCCGATTACCTGCCGGCCCGCTCAGGTGTTGGAACCCGAGATGGAAAAAGCCAAGAAAGAAATCGGCGATCTGGCTGTGGATATAGACGATCAGATTCTTTACGCCATCTATCCGGTTACCGGAAAGAAATTCCTGAGCTGGAAATACGGCAAAGAACCGGTGCCTGCGGAAGTCAAGCCGAAAACGCTCGATCAGGCAAAAGCCGAACTGGAACTGATTAAAAAGGCAAAAGCCGGTAAGCTCGTCGAGAAGAAAGAAGCCCCGGCAAAAGGTGAAAATCTCCGTACTTTCAATGTCTTTGTGGATCAGGACTATTTTGAGGTCGGCGTAGAAGAAGTGGGCGGAACGCCGATGGTAAGCTATGTGCAGCAGGCTCCGGCAAAAGCTGCTCCGGCTCCCGCGGCTCCGAAAGCTGCGGCTCCGGCTGCGCCCAAACCGGCTGCGGCTCCCAAAGTCGAGGTGCCTAAAGCCGCTGCTGTGGACGGAACTCCGCTTGTGGCACCGATGCCCGGTATGATCGTCAAATATGAGAAAAATGTCGGCGATGCGGTAACACAGGGTGAAACCGTTGTGGTTCTGGAAGCCATGAAAATGGAAAATGCGCTGGCTGCTCCGGCAAGCGGCACGATCAAAGCGATTAATTTCAAGAGCGGCGATTCTGTGCAGAAGAGCGCGGTGCTTTGTGTAATCGGATAAACAGGTCAGGGGTACGAGGTCAGGGGTGCGGGGTGCGGGGTGCGGGGTTAGAGGTTCGAGGTTCGAGGTTTTTACCCCTGACCTCTCACCCCGAACCTCTCACCTCATAATTTTTATAAGGAGAAATCATGAAGATTCATGAATATCAGGCAAAAGAACTGTTCAAGAAATATAGTATTCCTATCCCTCAGGGCGGCGTCGCGTTTACTCCTGATGAAGCGGTCGCAACATCTGGAAAACTCGGGGCTTTTCCGGTAGTAGTAAAAGCTCAGATACATGCCGGAGGACGAGGCAAAGGCGGCGGCGTCAAACTGGCAAAATCAGCCGATGAAGTCAAAAGCCTTGCCGGACAGATCATCGGCATGAATTTAGTCACGCATCAGACCGGTCCCGAAGGTAAGCAGGTCAAGAAAGTTCTCGTGGAACAGGGTTTGAATATAGTCAAAGAACTGTATCTGAGCATTATTCCGGATCGGGCAACTGCTAAAATCGTGATTATGGCAAGCGAAGCCGGCGGTATGGATATCGAGGAAGTGGCTGCCAAAACGCCTGAGAAAATCATCAAGGTCTATATCAATCCCCTGCTGGGAATCGAAGGATATCATTGCCGCGAAGTAGCTTACGGTCTGAATATGTCTCCTGCGGTGATGAAATCTTTTACTCCTATGCTCAGGAATCTCTACAAGCTTTTTGTTGCCTATGACTGCTCTCTGCTGGAGATCAATCCTTTGGTCATAACAAAAGAAGAGACAGTGATTGCGCTGGACGCCAAGATCAACTTTGACGACAATGCGCTGTTCCGTCATAAAGATATTGTCGAATATCGGGATTTGGACGAAGAAGACCCCCTTGAAGTCGAAGCATCCAAGTTCAACCTCAACTACATCAATCTGGACGGCAATGTCGGAAATATGGTCAACGGTGCGGGTTTGGCTATGGCTACCATGGATATCATCAAATTAGCCGGCGCGGAACCCGCCAATTTCCTCGATGTGGGAGGCGGTGCCAGTGCGGAGATGGTGGAAAACGGCTTCAGAATTATCCTCAGAGATAAGAAAGTCAAAGGCATTCTGATCAATATTTTCGGCGGTATTCTCCGCTGCGACGTGCTGGCTCAGGGTGTTGTAGAAGCAGCCAAAAAGACAGGGATTGCCGTGCCGGTAGTAGTTCGAATGGAAGGAACCAATGTTGACAAGGGACGCCGGATTCTTGCCGAATCGGGCCTGAATCTCACCACCGCTGTGGACCTCAAGGATGCAGCGCAAAAAGTGGCAGGCATTGTAAAATGAGAAATGAGGTTCGGGGTAAGGGGTGAGAGGTTCGGGGCGATACCCCTGACCTATCACCTTTTTGAAGGGAGATTAAAACGTGAGCATATTTGTTGACAGAAATACACG
>DYRK01000585.1 GCA_020718785.1 Desulfatirhabdium butyrativorans
TCATGTTTAAACAAACATTAAATCATCTCTTATCCGATGTCAAGTTTTTTTAATACTCTGTCTGAACATCTGTTTTTTTATGATGAACCTGATTTCTTTGATTTACGGCATGTTAATGCTGTGAATCATGATTCGGACAAATAGCGCAACGAAAATCAGGGCATCTCAAAATTCCGGATAGAGGTTTTTTCTTGACAGATATTTTCTGCTTTGATACAGACTTCCGGAAAATATCTGCTCAATCCTTATAATCTCACACCACACACAGTTCCATTTGTCTATCCTCCATGCTTTATTGAAAAAAGTGGTTTAAATTATGTCGTGTGATTAAATGTTCTAACATAAAATTCACTGGCGGGGCGATAGCCCATACGCATCAGGCTAAGGGTTTAACAGTTTATAATCGCTTGACTTTTCGGGAATCTGCTGTTAATATGACTGTAAAATAAAATTTGAAATCAAAAGGAGATTCCCATGAATATTATAAATAATGTAAAGCAGATTTCCGAAAAAGTCAAGGACAAAATTATGAGGGTTTTTGATAAGACATCTTTGAACAATCTTGCCCGGAAGACAGGTTTTATAAAGAGAAGTACGAGCAAAACAGAAGGTGAGGACTTTGTAAAACTGATGACAGCAGAGATAATCGGGGAAGATGCTGTTTCCACGGAAGGACTGTGCGATATTCTCCGTCAGATAAATCCGGAAGCGGACATGACTCCCCAGTCGCTGAATGAGCGTATCAACAGAAAAGAATCTGTCGGATATCTTAAAGAGGTATTCGAAGCCGCATTCAGGGAAAACCTTGAACCTGCAAGGTCGGCGATTTCTCCTGCCCTGCTGTCTCCGTTCGGACGGGTATTTATCGAAGACAGTACGACAATAACTCTTAATGAAAAATCAGCCGATGAATTCAGAGGTTCGGGCGGAAGCGCGAGCCGGTCAGCTGTGAAAATCGACATTACTTATGAGGTGAAACAGGATATTATTCAGAACATTCTGATAAAAAACGGAAATGACAGTGACTTGTCGGAGGCGGAGACAATTCTGACCGGTCTTCGGGAAAACGACCTGATTTTAAGGGATATCGGCTATTTTACTCTTAAGAGTCTGAGAGAAATATCAGGAAAAAGAGCCTTTTTTCTGAGCCGGATGCTGAAAGGAGTCAATGTGTATCTTTCCGCAGATAAGGATGCCGAAGCGATTGATATCACGGAATTTATTGATAAAAAATTCGGTTTCCTGCCTGTTTCCGATATAGAGGAAAGACTGCCGTGCCGTCTTATTGCTTACCGGCTGCCGGATGACACAGTAGCCGAACGTATCCGGAAAGCCCGCGGCAACACACAGAAAAAGGGAAGACAGCTTACCGAAGAATATCTCAATTGGCTCAGATTCAATTTCTTTATTACTGATGTCTCCTGTGAGATATAGCAGGCTGAAGTCGTCGGAACAGTGTACCGTCTCAGATGGCATATCGAACTGACATTCAAATACTGGAAATCGCTTCTTAAAATCAATATTCTCAAAGGAACCCGGAGGGAGCGGGCCGAATGTTTTCTTTACGGACGGCTCACAGCCGTAGTAATACTTACAATGATCTGCGGATATGCCTCATGGTACGCATATAACTATCTGAAAAAAGAGGCAAGTTTTCATAAATTAATCAACTGGCTCAAACGGAAAGACCGTCTTTCGGACGCTGTCCGATCCGGATGCGTCGAAGCACTTTTTGAGGAGTTTTGCAAACAGAAGAGAAAGAGAAAAACAACCCGTCAGCTTTTAGAAGGAAGGATACCGTATATGGAAAGTTTTCTGCCCGATTATGTTGAAAACCGTGATAACGATCCTATTTTACTTAAAAAAGCTGCTTAACCTGATGCGTATGGGGCGATAGCCCCGTCCGTTGCAATGCTTTGTTATGCTATTACTTTGAAGAATATTTTGTAAAATACTCTTTCTTTATTCTGTCAACAAATCCTTCTTCCAATAACTGACCGTGAATTTTGTTAAATTCGGCGAATCGTGATGCCAGCGGGGACTTTTTGCTCACAGTTATAAAAGCCTCAACTTCATTCGGATACCTGTAAAAAGTTTCTTCAAATACCCCCTGCAGCCCCATTTCGGAAATTATATAGTCCAGGGTGTATTTATATCCTATAACCCCGTCTATACGCTCTGCCTGTACCATTTGGAAAAGCTGCCTGTACAAAGGCAGAGGATGTTTTTTCAGCTTCGTATCATTATCAAACTGCTCAAAGTAAAGTGCTCCTCTTTCGCATCCGATTGTGTAATTGCAGAGATCCTCATATTTTCTGACAGCACTTCCTTTTCCTTTTTTAAAATAGAAAACAATCGGCAAGTCGGTTACAAAGGGTTTGTCAGGGTAAAACATATATTTCTCTCTGTCCGGTTTTTTTACTGCGTTAGTCAGCACATCAACAGATCCCTCTTCCATACTTTTCAGACAGCGTATCCACGGGCATTTGTAAAAAGCAGCCTCAAGATTCATTCTTCTGGCAATCTCCTTTACTATGTCAACATCTATTCCGCTTATCTGGTTATCTTTCTCCGCATCAATAACAAAAGGAGGATAATGATAAATACTCAGTTTCAGTTCTTCCCCCCGCAGTTCAAAAGTCTGAATCAGAAGAACAGCAACAGATAAAACGGTTACAAGCAAACTCTTTTTCATTTTTCCTCCCGGCTTAATTAAAGTTATAATTTTATCAGCATAACACCGAATTCAGCGGCAGACGGGGCCCTAAGCCAAATTGACACGCACGGACTTAGCCTGTCCGCTGAAACGACGGGTTATGTGTTTTCCTCTGTGTTACTCTGTTTCCTCTGAACACATAACCATTGATTATACGTCAGATGCCGTCTGACTCATGACACTGACACCGTGGATTTTTTTATCATCGGCTTTCCGAATCCCGTTTTCACGGATCATCGTGCAAATCTTTCCGTACATCCTGATTCGGAAATTAAGGAAGATAAAATAAATCCGCCTCATCTCCATCCTGTTTATACTTACAGATTTCTCAGGCGGTTTCTCAAATCCTCCGGCAGTATTCAGTAAATCTTTTGCAACAGCTTTATAGCCGGATATAAGAGAATTAACGTACAGTTTTTGAAAAGAGAATATACTCAGACCCCCGTTAGCCGCATTTGCTGTAATCAGCATGATCATAGCAATAATTGACAGTTCTTTCCGAATATTCTCTTTCATATAATCAGCGTTCAATTATCTTTTTTAAGGTAACGAGTACGCCGTCTTTATCAGTAAGCCCTAAAGCCTCTGCAATTTTATCTTTTCTGCCGTTTTTCTCCCACGGATTGAAATCATAGGCGTCTCCATGATCATTCTTTCTTATCATAAACACTGTAAGGTTACTAAGCACATGATTTATACGCTCCTGATCATAACTGACAACTCCGGGAAACACCTGTTTGAAAATGTGCATGACAAGGTCTATGTCTTTAAAAGGCACTGTTACCAAAGCATCCTTGCCGTCTGTCTGTTCCAGTCTCGGATATATTTCAAAACCGGTGATTATTCTCTTTTCATAAAGTCTGATATACGCATGAATGGCAGACGATTGATAAGCCGTGAGTAATAATATATCCGGCTGCAATTCCATTAACACTTTTGCACCCATAAATTGTGCTAATCCTGATGTCTGATATTCTTTTGAAATAACGCGTAAAATA
>DYRK01000062.1 GCA_020718785.1 Desulfatirhabdium butyrativorans
ATGCGTCGCTACGGTATCCGGTCCGAGGATTTCAGGAACAAATCCGATGAATAAGCAGAGGGTAATTTCTGTCTTTCTGCTTCTGCCTGATCGCTGTCTGTTCCGTTTTTTATAAGGATATTATATAAGTATCCTGCTTAACTTCATAAGTCAACGTGAGTCCGACATAAGCATCGGCCGATTTTAATAAAATGGGCCCTTTTGTAAAGGGGGGATTAAGGGGGATTTTATTAAAATCGGGCAGCAGGTTACACAGAAATCCCCCTGCCCCCCTTTACAAAAGGGGGAATCTGAAACACGCCGGTCTGACCCGTTATTTTTTTATGTCGAACTCACGTCTCATTAGGCGGGAGTCATGTCCGCTTCCTCCCCGATTGTCTCTGCCGTCATCTGTTATACAGAATCTTCACCCTCTGCTTTGCCTGTACTCCTTTTTATAAAACCGGATAGTAGCGTTCAGGTATGTCTTATCAGAGACCTTCAGAATTTTTTCTTTGACTTTTTCGGAAATCTGCTTTACGTTTTCAATCCGTCCAGCTGTCATTCCTGCGGAAGCAGGATATGGCTGAAGTCGCCGACATGCCCCTGCGATTCTGTTTTTTTAACGATTTACATGGGAGGTAAAGAATATGAACACCGATTATAGGAATCAGATAGCCCGAGAGGCTGTTTCTGTAGCCGAGGCATGGCAGAACAGAGCCGATGAACTGCTGACTCCGGAGGAAAAAGCCATTCAAAGCCAGATGAAACGTCTGCTGACTCATCCCGCGGACAAAGCGGTTATGACGAAAATGATTGACCAGAGTTTCCGCTCCGCGAATCACAGACGGATCGCGGATCAGATCAGCTACATCTTCAAGGAACACGGCGTTCCAGAATTCTTTTCTACGGGAGACAAACTGCTCATGCGCCTGTTTCTCGGAATCGGCAGACATTTTCCTCATGTCTCGGTTCCCAAAGTTGTGGACAAAATGCGGGATGACAGCAGCCGTTCCGTGATTCCGGGGGAAGATGAAGTCCTGCACGCTCATTTGCAGAAAAGAAAAGAAGAAGGCGTGCGGATGAATATCAATCATCTCGGAGAAGCTGTTCTCGGAGAAGAAGAATCTCTTTTCCGTCTGCGGACATATCTCGAAGACCTGAAAAACCCGGAGATCGAATATATTTCGATTAAAATCTCAACGATTTATTCTCAGATCAGTTCCCTCGCGTTCGAGCATACGGTCGGTATTCTGAAAGAGCGTCTTTCAAGGCTTTACCGGGCTGCAAGAGACAATATGTTCACACGCCCTGACGGGTCGCAGTTTCCCAAATTCGTGAATCTGGATATGGAAGAATACCGGGATATGGAAATCACTGCCGCTGCTTTTATCCGTACCCTGAATGAGGAGGAATTCAGGCATCACTCCGCAGGCATTGTTTTGCAGGCATATATCCCGGATTCCTACGCAATTCAGCAGCAACTGACCGAATGGGCAAAAAAGAGGGTTGCCGAAGGCGGCGCTCCGATCAAACTCCGGATAGTCAAGGGCGCGAATATGGAAATGGAACAGACAGAGTCATCTCTGAACAACTGGACCCTTGCTCCGTATAACAACAAGCTGGAAGTGGATGCCAATTACAAACGCATGGCAGAATTCGGAATGCAGCCGGAAAATATCAAAGCCGTGCATATAGGCATTGCCTCTCATAATCTCTTTGAACTGGCATACTCTTATAAGCTGGCTCTGCATCATAATGTAAGGCAGTATTTCAGCTTTGAAATGCTCGAAGGCATGGCAGATCATGTGCGCCGGGCCATTCAGGAGACATCCGAAGAAATGGTTCTTTATGCGCCTGTTGCCACCAAAGAGCAGTTTATCAGCGCGATTGCCTACCTTATCCGCCGGCTTGATGAGAATACGGCAGAAGAGAATTTCCTGAGATATGCGCCGAATCTCAAAGTCGGGTCCGAAGAATGGGAATTTCTCAAGGAACAGTTTTTTGCTTCCTGCGGCTGCAAAGACAAAGCCGGTCAGACGCCGAATCGGATTCAGAATCGGCTTGAAGAACGCTTTCCGGATAAAATCGGTACTTTCTATGAAGGAGAGTTTCATAACGAAGCTGATACAGACTGGTCCCTTCCGGCAAACCGGCAATGGGCAGAGGCGGTTCGGCAGCAATGGAAAAAACAGCCCGGAGACAAACCTGTTGAAATTCCGCTGGTAGTTGCAGGATTGGAAGTGTCTCACGGCAGAGAGACCGGAGAATGCTTTGACTCATCTCAATACCATGAGACAATCTGCGTTGCCCGATATGCTTTGGCAAACGATCAGGATGTGCAGCGTTCTGTAAGTGTGGCAAAAGCAGACCCTGACGGCTGGCGGAAAAAACATCCGGCAGAACGGCATCGCCTGCTTTCCAAAGCAGCTATGGAAATACGCTATGCCAGAGGCGAGCTTATCGGCGCGGCAGCCGCGAATACGGGAAAAGTCTTTACCGAAGCTGATCCGGAAGTTTCCGAGGCTGTTGACTTTGCGGAATTTTATCCCTATTCTGTGAAAGCATACTCGGATATTCCGAATGCGGAATGCCGGGGCAAAGGCGTCGGATTGGTTATCTCTCCCTGGAATTTTCCCATTGCCATTCCATGCGGCGGAATTGCTGCAAGTCTTGCCGCCGGAAATACCGTCATATTCAAACCCGCGTCAGATGCTGTCATGGTCGGGTGGGTACTGTGCCAGTGTTTCTGGCGGGCAGGGATTTCAAAGAATGTCTTACAGTTTTTGCCCTGTGACGGAGCGACAACAGGAGCTAAACTGACCGCTCATCCGGATGTGGATTTCATCATTTTGACCGGCGGAACCGATACGGGAATTAAAATTCTGCAAACCAGGCCCGGAATTTTCCTTGCCGCGGAAACCGGCGGGAAAAACGCCACTATTGTTACAGCCATGTCTGACAGAGATCAGGCAATCAAGAACATTATCCATTCCGCGTTCAGCAATTGCGGACAGAAATGTTCAGCCACTTCTCTGGTGATTCTGGAAAAAGAAGTATATGATGATGAGCATTTCAAAAAGCAGCTGCTGGATGCTGCCAAAAGCTGCAGAACCGGTTCTGCATGGGAGTTTCACAGTAAAATCGGACCCCTGATCCGTCCGCCCAAAGGTGATCTGGAAAAGGCTCTGACAAAGTTGGAACCCGGTGAGACATGGCTTCTGAAACCTGAAAAAATCCGGGATAATCCTTATCTGTGGTCGCCCGGAATCAAGTGGGGAGTAAAGCCCGGAAGTTATACGCATCTGACGGAATTTTTCGGGCCCGTGATCGGAGTGATGAAAGCCAAAAATTTTGATAATGCCATTCAATTGGTGAATCAGACCGGCTACGGATTGACTTCAGGATTGGAGAGTTTGGACAAACGGGAGCAGGAATACTGGAAAAACCATGTCCGGGCAGGCAATCTCTATATCAACCGTGGAACCACCGGAGCCATAGTATTACGTCAGCCTTTCGGCGGCATGGGCAAATCCGCTCTGGGTGCGGGCATAAAAGCCGGAAGCCCGAGTTATGTTGCCCAGTTCATGGATTTTCAGGATGTCGCTTTTCCGTCCGCAGGCACTATTCAAAAGGATCATGCGCTGCTTAGAATTGTGAATGACTGGCGTATAAAGCTCGAATGCGGCAAAGGGCTTTCCGAGTTCAAGAGCGATTTGAAAAAAGTAATACGGGCGGTCAAGAGTTATCTCTGCCATACGGAGCAGGAGTTTGCCCGGGAAAATGACTACTTTCACCTGAGAGGTCAGGATAATGTGCTGCGATATCTGCCAGTGGGTACGGTGATGGTCCGGATACATGAAAAAGACAGTCTGTTTGAGGTTCTGGCGAGAATTGCCGCTGTAAAGATTTCAGGATGTCAGTTGATTCTGAGCATTCCTGCGGAATTGGAGAATGAGGTCACGGAATTTCTCAGAGGAAAAGAAGGCAGACGCTTTATCGGCGGAGATAAGGTAAGTCATCAGAGCGATAGGGAAGTCATAGAGATGATTCCGCAGATTCAGCGCATCCGCTATGCCGCGCCGGAGCGCGTGCCTACTGCTGTATTCGAAGCTTCGGCAAAAACCGGATTCTATATTGCCCGGGCAAAGGTGATGATGGAAGGGCGGATTGAATTGTTGCAGTATTTTCAGCAGCAGAGCATCTGCAACAATTATCATCGCTACGGGAATTTGGGTGAACGGACGATCATTTAGGTCTGTTCGGATCGAAAATTTTCTCCCGGTATCAAAGTGTTACCCTGTCATTCCCGCGAAAGCGGGAATCCATGTTTTTTTCACGGATTCCTTTTTACGCTGGAATGACAGGGATTCAGTTGAAAGAGAGTTATAAATTATGAAAATCGGCAGATTTCACATAGTCAAGCATCCTTTTTTCGGGACAATGGATATAGACTTTACCGATCCGGATCAAAATCCTTTAAATACCGTCGTTCTGGCAGGAATTAACGGATCAGGGAAAACAACACTTCTTCAACTTATCCAAGAAGTTATACAGAAGAAAAAGATAAAGACTTCTCTTTACAGAGGCTTTGTGACATTGATATCGCCCGAAACAGGAGAAAAAAATTATTTTAGCGATTATCATGAGGATCACACCGTTGTTGTTTTTTTTACACCTTTTGAAACCGATATCATAAAATCCTCGGGACAAAATATCGCCGATGGTTTCAAAGATAATGCTTTGAATCCTTTTAATAAATACTTAGAAAAATTTCCAGATAAAAATCAGAGGGACTTTACGATACAATTACCCAAGACCATTCTTTTGCCTTCGGAAGTTAATTTTAATCAGATAGAAATAACAAACAAGCCTTATAGATACGAATACCGATTCTTCAATCAACTCAATGAAAATATTGGAAAATCAATTCCCGATTATTTCGGGACACTTATTGATAAAAAAGTCTATGAAAATGAAGATATTCCGCCTAAAGAATCTATCCGGCAGGTCTGCGAAGAGATCAATGCCGTATTTGAAAAATTAGAATTGGAATCGGAAATTATCGGATTGAAAAAGGACGGCTCACGGATGCCTGTTTTCAGAAATAAAAGCGGGAAGGAATTTGACATAACCGGGCTTTCTTCAGGTGAAAAACAACTCTTTTTCCGCGTGATGTCGTTAAAGATGCTTGAAGCCAATAATTCCATTATACTGGCGGATGAACCGGAAATCTCGCTTCATCCGGCATGGGAGCAGAAAATACTGAAAGTGTATGAGAATATAGGTAAAAACAATCAGGTGATTGTCGCTACGCATTCCCCTCATATCATTGCCTCAACAGCAAAAGAGAATGTCAAGATTCTGGTTCGAAATGAAGATGCCGGAACTTTTCGGATCATGGATTATCGTAATATTCATGTTGCCAAAGGCGCGCCGGCAGAACGAATCCTCAAAGACCTGATGGGACTGCCCACGACCCGTGATCCTGAGATTCAGGAAAAAATTGATTTCCTTTGGGAATTGATTCATCAGGGAGTATATGAAACAGAAGCGTTCACAAGCCGGTATGACGAACTTGAGGACCTTCTGGGTACGATTGATGAAGACATGGTTCTGATGAAAATGGAAATCGGAAAAAAGAAATGGGAAACAAAGAAGAATGCTGAAAATTGAAAAAACGCCTGAACCGATATTTTTTCAGAAAGTCAGAGGAAATCCGAAAGTCAGAAAATGGGGAGATCTTCCTCCGGAAATCAAAAAAGAATTAAATCAGCATATTTCAGAACAGGAGCAATTATATAAGGGTATCTGTCTGTGTCCTTATTGTGAGCGGAAAATCAAAGTCAAGGCATCACATATCGAGCATATCCGGCCGAAAAGTAAATTTCCCAGCCTGACTTTTTCATATAATAATCTCATGGTTTCATGCAATGATCCGAATACATGCGGACACTATAAAGATCATAGCTGGAAGGATACATTCATTAATCCGGTTGAAGACCCGGTTCCCTGTTTTCATTATTCGGCAGAAGGTAAAATCAGGGAACATGATGAAAGAGTTAAAGATACCGTTTCGATATTGAATCTGAATCACACTGCGCTGGTGGATATTCGCCGAAAGATGTTCATATACATGAATTGTCTTTCTACGGGATGTATTAAGGAATTTGACAAATATATTGATGAGTTTCCATCACTTATTCATTATTACCAGAAATCGTATAATAGAGAGATTTGACGTTGTAAGAGGAAAGATTCTGAAATGAAAAGAATAACCTACATCAGCAAACGCGTTGAAGTCTGTTCAATTGATGATGTTCTCGTCAATATCGTTACAAGCAAAGCTCAGATAGCGAGTAAAATCCGGGGGGGTTGATCTGAAGGAGATATTTGTAATGAGATGCTCTTTATGCCGAGGCGAAATGATAAGGTCAACAACGACTCTTCCATATAAAATCAGCGGCGGACATATAGTTGTTGTGAAATATGTACCTGCTCTGGTATGCAGACAATGCGGAGAATCTTTTATTGAGATAGAAATTGTCAGAAAACTTGAACACATTGCGGATGCAGCAGAAAAAAGCGATATCATTTCAGGTTTTATAACCTATAAGGAAGCTGCATAAAAATATCTCATGCACGGTTTTCTTTTCTTTCAGGGCTACGGAAGCACTGTCAGCAAACGGAGTTTTTTCGATATAAAATAAGGAGAAACAGCCATGCCCTATCGTACCACCCGATTACGAAGCGTTATTTACCGGATCACCGATGCTTTGAGCTTTAATGCCAAAATTCGGGATTTGGCTGATCTTCTAAACCGAAAGGTCGAACACTCCGAAGAGGCAACCGCCGAAATGCTTTCTCACCCCGGAGGATTCACGCGCTCCTTTCGCAAACGCCGCATGGGGATAGCGGAATCCTACATCCGCATTGCCCGGCAACTCGGCAAAGCCAACTACTGCCAACGGCTTCATGCCCTGAAAATGCTGGTCGAACTCTCTCTTCACGCCAAAACCGTCAGTATGCCCTTAAACACGGCGCGGGTTCAGATCGAGATTATGAAGGAAACTATAAAAAATCTGGAAAACAAACGCAAACAGATGGAAATGATTGCAGATTTTTCATTGGCTTCCTACGGTCATGAAGCAGTCATACGCCGCTTTCTCCGGGAACTGAAACGGGTCGAAGTCCCGGAAAAGGGGGTTTCCCTCAGAAACCTCGGTCTCGGCTGGGATTCCCATGTCCATGACAATGTCTCGGAAGGACGGAAAACCCCGAGTCAACTCATTTTAGACGCATTCATAAAAGGACTTTCACGGGTCACGCTGGCTTATTACGACATCCCGCACAAAGATATTGTTTTCGAGGCAATGGAAGCCGGAAATATCATGGGCATTGATGTGTCTGTCGCTGTTGAGTTCAGCGTGGGACCCAGACGCCGCAGAAAACACTTTATTTATGTTCCGCCTGTCGGCAATCATGCCGAATTAACAGCCTTTTTCGAGAGCCGATGCGATCAGTTGTCCTGTTTTGTCATGGGGCTGGAGGAAAACAGAGAAAACCGCCGCAGAACCATTATTGCCATTTTGGAGAATTTTAATCAGACTCACCTCATCCGCCTGAACGAAGGCTATTCCGAGGGAAGCATCTTTGCCCTTTCCCCGCTCAGATTCGAAGACCTTGAGAAAATTGTTCCCCACGGGCAGTATTCCCGCAATCATCTCAGCGAACTGCTTTACACAAAATTCAAAATATCTCTCAAAAAACGCGTATTGATACTTAAAGTCCAATATGAAGTGGCTATTCGGCTGTTCAGACAGGGAAAAATGACGGAATGGGAATTGCAGCAGATTGAAAAAACATACCATGATACGAGGGAGCAATATACCGCGCTGACACCGGATGAACTGGGTTCGGCTTATTTTTCAGGGAAAAATATTGTGGATTATGATTCCGCGTTTGCCTCAGAGCAGGATGTGCTGCCCGGTCTCAAGGCTGCCGGGGGAGAGATTGTGTATATCCGCCCTTTGGAACACGGATTGGCAGATGCTGTTTCGACGGTGGTGAATGCCCATTCCTATATTACGCAGATCGAGCTTATCAACATGCGTGACAGTGTGATGCGGAATCCATCGGAGATCATCTGTCTGAGCCGATTTATTGATCTGATCAACAACCGCGATCTGAGCGATTTGAAAAAATTTCTCAATTCATGGAGGATTTATACGGTTGATCCGGAGATGCTCGATAAAGCATATCACTTCTATCATGATAATCCCCTTGTTCCGGTTGCAGGCAGTGCTTCTACAGGCTGGAAACCTCATATTCCCGGTATGGGCTTTATCAGGAAAACAGATATTCCTCGGAAATCGAGGAGACATTTCATCAAGTCCCATTATCGGCTGCCCTCAGAGGCGGCAGTGCTGATTACCACCAGAGGAAAAGGCTCGGACAAAGAGGAAGACAACAGCCCTGAACATGAGATATTTTCTCTGGGAAAAAGCGGCAGATTCAAGCCGAATCTTGTAGGAGATGAGGAACGGTTTGAGCGCATCGGGTTCAGACGGATGTGGCAATATCTCAATCCTGCGATCAAGAACCTTATCCGCGTTGCCATCGGGCTGATTCCTTCTTATTTATGGTTCGGTCCTTTATATACAGCGGTCTGGTTCGGGATCACATTTTTCCGGAATATGTTTGTGGACGTAGTCTCGGCATCCGGAACCCGTCCCGGAAACTGGTACTACAAAGACATCAATTTTGACAATACTGCCCAGTCCCTTTTCTGGACAGGCTTTTCTGTTCCTCTTCTCGGCATGGTGAAACAGCAATTCGATCATATCTGTCCCTTTCCCCCGGAAGGCATTTTATTTGAGTGGTCGAAGTTCTTTTTCTTATGTATTGCCAACGGCGCCTACATTGCTGCCCATAACAAAATCAGGCAATTCGACACCCGAATCATCCGGGGAAATTTTTTCAGAAGCCTTCTTGCCTGGCCCTTTGCCTCTATATTTGCGCCTATAGGAAATTTTATGGGAGTGCCGAGTATTGTGCAGGCAAAATTCTGGTCAGACATGGTTGCGGCGATTATCGAAGGAACCGGAAAATTCAGACAGCAGATTGTCCTGCGGAAACGTGATTTCCTTGAGATTCTGCCTCTGCTCAGGTCCGAGGACAAGGCGGTGCAACTGACTGCCATGCTGGATATTCTCTATATATGGGCAAAACGTCAGCAGGGGCGCGCGTGCCTGTACCGTATTCTGACAGATCGCAGAAGCGCTTTTCCATTTTTGAGGCTGAGAAAGCAGGAAACCGGAGAAAAAGAAAGCTCGGAGTATGTAGAACTGCTGATTCAAATGTTTGAGCCGGAGCGCGCTCAGTTCGAGTTGAGCAATTTCATTCTCGAACGCTACAAATCCCATGAGGAGATTGTATTGATCGAACTGGTGCAATCGCATCTGGCAGCATTTCATCTCTGGGTCAGGAAGCTTAAAAAAAGGGTCAGGAGCCTGAGTGTATCGAAAAGTCAGTAGTACCGCTTTCACCTAAAAGCGGCACTACTGACACATTCTATTTGTTCCCTACCGAAACAGTCCTGAATTCAGGCGAATTCTTCTGTTCGAATGCCTTGTCTCCCGGAGCATACATCCTGAAATAGCGCACCCGTGGAATATTGAACGTACCGGTCTGGGAAAACCGGATCAGATGACGGAAAACCGTTGACTCTTCCAATGATTCCAAAGGAATCGAGTAGAAAAGGTCTCCGGGAATATGACCGGGTTCTTCAATCAGACCCAAACCTTCCTCATCATCTTTGATGAGTTCGGGTATGGCGATGTTCCAGGTCATGGATTCCACGTCTGCGCCCGGGGGCAGCGGTACTTCGATGATACCGTAGCGGAAATTCTCATTTTTCTTGGGAGTCAATCGGATTTCATCCAAATAGAGATCGAAAGCATTGACTTCTTCGGCAGATTTTACAGGAATTGCATCGAATTTTTCCTCATCTTCCATCCACGGTTGTTGTTCTTCTTTCTCTTCCTCGGTTACAGGAACAGCCTCGAATTTAGAAGACTTGTCTCTGCGTTTCAGGCGGTAAAGCTTCCGCTCGATTTCTACGGGCAGTTGATGCACTTCTTTGCCGTAAGACTCATAGACCAGACGGGCATATACCCCTTCCGGAGCAGCCTGATTCACAACAACCTTGTCCTCTTTGCCTGTGCCTTTGTAATACCAGAGCGGACGCCCCAGATGGCTTTCTGATTTCTGCCAATTTTTTCCGAGCCGAATGTCTGAAGAAGAAATACTACTGTCTGTCAGTTTCACGGCTTTGTTCAGGAAAATCAATGCCAAAGAGCGATCAACAGTGGGCATTTCCGATCCCAGATCCGAAAGAATCTGCCGGAGATTATACCTCCCTTCTGCGCCGAACTGTGACTTGCCCAATATCAGCAGGGCTTTTGCCAGTGGGCTGCTGCTACGGGACAGATTCTTTTCCGCAATATATGCCAATCCGTTGAATTTGTCGGACAGAGACATTTTCAGATCCGATGCCGCAATTCGGATGAGATAAATGGCAAGGCTGACCCTCAGATCATCGGCTGGTTCGGTCATAACGTAGCTGTAGCCCATAAAATTGATATTATCACGCGTCTCGGTCACCTTGATGTCTTCCGCTGCTTCGATCCATCCCTGGATCAAAGTCCGAGCAGGCAAGCCGATTTCATTGGCAAGCCACAGGATCAGTGCCTGAGTAAAGAATGTCTCACTTCCTGAGAAGTTCTTATAAACTTCCAGCAGGTTCTGCCAATGGCTGTCCGGCAATTCAAAGCCCAGCACACGGCACGCGTTCCGGTCCGCATAGTAGGAATATGCGGTCATAAACGGAGAATCGCCGTCGCTCAGGTCTCCCCACCATCCGAATACAGCAGACGGACCAGCCATCTGAACCAATCTGAGACGGTTCTGCGCCACTATATTGCGGATTCTCCGAGTAGTCGGTTCGGACAGACCGAGTTGACTCACAGATTGAAAAGCCATAGTCAAAGGAATGAGACGACTCGCGGTCTGTTCCACGCATCCGTAAGGATAGTCAATGAGCCGGTCGGCAATGTTCAGGAATTCGTCGGAAAGCCCGGCAGACACACTCATTCGGACATTGAAGGCATTTTCGGGTATCTTGAATGTTGTCTCATCTTTGATTTCAAAAGATTCGGTTTTTGTGGTCAGCCATTGCCCGGGAACCACGGAAATCTCTGTTTCCAGTTCGTCATAAAGCTCTTCGCCCGTAAACAGCGAGGTCTTTATCATGCCGGAGCCTTCGGCTTTCAGATCAACAGCCGCATAATTCGACCCCGGCTCCAAGGCAATATCTTTTTTGAATAAAACCCCGGGTCCCTGTGCCGAAAGCGTCACATTTTCAGGCGAGTCTTTCATGTTGAAGATCACCAGATTGACTTTGGGCTGATCCTTTTGCCGAAATACCCGAGGTCCTGTCCATTTTACATAGAAATCCTTCGAAGACCTGAAAAATGCCCTTTTCTGCCCCACAATTCCGGCATCGCTGATGGCTCTGCCGGTAATACGCCAGCGGGTCAGCGAATCGGGAACCGTGAAGGAAAAACGGGCAGTTCCCGAAGCATCGGTTCTGAGGTTCGGTATCCAGAGCGCGGTGTCAATATTTTCCCGGCGGGGTCTTTCTCTCAATTTCAGAGGACGTTCATGGTAGGAACTGCCGGGATTTTTCCCGGATGCAGACACGGCAGCATCATAGTTGTAGAAATTGAGACTCGAATAAGTACGGACCTGATTTCTGCGCCAATGATAGAAGAATTCCGAAATCTCCGGCGCGATTTCCGGCTGAAGCACATAGATCATCTCATCCACTACGCTGACAGTGAGATTGGCTTGAATCGGCTTGTCGTCAAGAGTGGTTTTCACTTCTACATCGGCTTTGTCTCCCGGAAGATAGACTTCTTTATCGGCAGTGAAACGAATACTGACCGCAGGCACTTCTACCTGAATGCCTTTGTTCTGGAACACATAGCGGCCGTTCTGCACATAAACCAATGAAAACGTCATGTTGGGGCTGTAGGACGGCTTGACCGGAATATCTGCTTTCCATTGAAGGTCCGATTCCCGACGAAGCGTGATCCAGTCATGGGTTTTGCTTATCACTCCGAAAGCTTCGACTTTATCCCGCTCCAGAGTTGCCAAAGCTGTTTCTGCTTTGTCGGAAAAAGTGATCAGAGCATGAGCAGTCTCGCCGGCTTTGTATTTCTCTTTATCTAAAACAATAGCAATACTTCCGGGCGTGCTTTTCAGTTCATCGCCTTCTACCCAGTGCGAGGTTCTTGCCAGCACAAAGCCGGATGCGTCTTTGACTGTGACCGTATAACTCCCGGATTTCCCGAATTTGACAGAAAATCCGCTGCTATCGTCCGGTTTCCCGGAAACAGCGGACTGATCTTCCAGTCGCAACGATTCCCATGAAGCAGGAACCGACGGGGAAGGAGAACTGCTTTCCGATTTCAGCGCGAACCGTACCGCTTCTCCGGGCTTGCTGAACTGTTTTTCGGCAAAGACCGTAACAGCAGTCAAGCCCTCTTCGATCAATATCTCTTTGGCGGCAGTGACACGGTAGGCGGATTTATCCGTGCTTCTGATTTGCAGAATATAGCGGCTCGGCTCCTGCGCTGCCGGCAGTTCGATTTCGGCTATTCCCTCTTTGGAAGCCTGATAGCTCTGTTGAAGGAGTTTGAGAGGAAACAGTCCCAGATATTTCAACTCTCCTTCCACCATAGAAAGTTTCTGGGTTCGTGCCGTCAGTTCTATCTGTCCGCTGTCCACAGGCTTTCCGCTCGGATAGGTCAGCTTGATCTTGGCTTTGACGGCTTCGCCGGTCTTATAATTCTCTTTCCCCGGTAATACTTCGATATCATAATGGGGCTTTGCATATTGAGCCACACGGAAAGAACCCGCATATTTTTTGCCCTCATACACGAGTTGAACCGAATATCCGCCGGAAGCAGCGGATTCCGGCAGTTCGAAACTCGTATCGCCGCCGGCGACAGCCTGTGTTTCAAAGCTTTTGCTTATGATGGGGGTGCCGTCAGGGGCAATGATTACAGCGTGAACCTCAGCCGGAGAAAGGGGCGAACATTTGACTGCATTTTCAAATACCAGACCCATCAGTTTCAGATACACGGTGTCTCCGGGTTTGTAAAGCGGACGGTCCGTGAATGAGTAAATCTTGGCTGCATATATCTCGCTGTCATAGTAGAAATTCTCGGAAATAAAAACACCGCCACGGGCATCTTCGCCGATGACATAGCTGCGTTCCGGATTCTTTTTCTCGATGATAAGAATGCCGTCACTGTTGCTGACGCCGCTTTTCAGGACTCCCACGCCGTCGGTTAGCAGCACTTTTGCTCCGGCAGAGGGCAGACCCGTGTTTTTGCTCACGGTCCACACAAGCAGTTGTCCGCTCGATATTTTCGTAATCGCAATTGTATCTGAAACAAAGACCAGCGTATTGGCTCTGAAGCCGCCGATCATGGCTTCCACAAAATAAAGTCCGGGCTTGCGTTTGCCGATTGGGACATAGAGATTTCCTTCTTTCGGTTCGATAAAATCGCTGCTGCTTCCGGCAAGTTTGAGGTCTTCGGGCGGAGCAATGGCTTTGGCATCCCATATCGGATAGCGAAACTGCTCTGCGAAGTCAAAGTCTTCAATATGCCGGAACTGTGGATTGTCTTCAAACTGCGTATGATAAGTATGGGCAGGAACCTGTTTCAGTTCCGGCGCCGCGGCTGTCACATTTTTACGCGCGGTGTAGGAAAAAATGCGCTGCCATGAGAGACGGGATTTCTTGTACCAGACATCCCAGAGATAATTCAGGGCATTGCTCAGACCTTCTCCCCTGTAAACACCTTCGACTTTGGGGCGATGAAGATTGGTCTGATGTTTGAGAAATTCAACAGGATCAGGCACTTGATAAACCACAATATCCACGCCGTTATAGGGAGAAAACGCGGCTTCCCGGCTCGGAGCCTCCAAGCGCACTACAGCCTGTTCGTCGGAAGTAAAACAGGTATCGGTCAGGAGAAAAAATCTCTCACCTGCAAGCGTTTCATATCCGCTGGGGTCAATATCCGCGGGATAGACTTCTGCCGAAGAAAAGAGGGCGGCGATAAAAATGAGAAATACGGTTCTGCAACATTGAAACGATCTGCTTCTGACTTTCATTTTTTTAATCCTTTCAATAAGATAGGTTTAGTGATAACTGGACTGATAAAGATGCCCTGTAAGGGCATCTGAAAATAGCACGGCAATTTATTGCCGTGTATAAATTGCTGAAAGAATTTCTTTTTCTTTTCTTTCGATACTATCTTCCAGCCCGCTGATCTGCGCGGCAATATCTTCGACAAATTGCTTATCAGTTATCTGATTCAGATTGGTCCTGATATTGTAAAGCGCAGAAAGAGCGGCTGATCTTGCTGTAACAACGGCAACAGCCGCATCGGTGACGGTATTTTTATTCCCGAATCTCGCGGCTTTTTCGGCTAAATCCATGAGCTTGAACGCGTCTTTTGCCACATCCAGAGGAACCGACGCGGCGGCTTTCAATCCATTTTGAACAGCCTCATTTCTTATGCTTTTTTCCTCATCCGTATTTTTCGGCAGACTGTATCCTGCCATGACCCTGGTATAAGCTTCCGAGTCTCTGTCTGCATCCTCGATAAGTTTTTCCCGATACTTAGACGCCTCTTTTGCAAGAGCTTTCATCTCATCTTCCACAGCCTTATATTTCTTTTTGCCGATAGTCAGATTTGCCGCCATTTCTGTCAAAGCCGCGGCAAATGCCGCACTCAGAGCCGCCACGCTCCCTCCTCCGGGAACTGTGGAATCCGAGGCAGTCCGGCTTAGAAATTCTTTTATGCTTAACTCCGGGAACATAATATTTCTTCCTCCTTTTTATATTCCTCCGGCCGTCATTAAAACGATTTGCAAAATCGTTTTACGACAGGCCGTCCCTGAACTCCGGATCAGTCATCAAGTTTCAAATTCTCTTCATTTCCCATTTCCGGCATTCGTAGAAATCAATATGCCCCTGCGAAAGCGGAAATCGTCCGCAATTGAAATACCGCCAATAAACAGAATCATAGACTGCACAGTTATTTTTTTTCAGGTCCAGAAAGGGGCAGTTCAATTTCAGACAGCATCGGATACAACTGTTGCAGCTTTTCTCATCATGTTGCCATTGATCCGAAACTCTCACCTTTGACGGGTCAGGAACTGTCAGCGGCGGAGCCGTCAGCGCAAGAGAGCGGTGAAAACTGTAATTTCCGTCCCTGAACATCAGATATGTCATCCGATATGCCAGTCTCATTGTCGGAAAAAAATATCCGGAATATTTCCAGAATCGTATATCTCCGAAAAAGTAATACGTTATGATCGGCGCAAAAATAACCATGCCGAAACCTGTCAGCATGGATATATATATGTAGAAATAAACAATTCTGACCATCGCCCATTTTATCCTGACAATACTCATTGCATCTTTTTCTGAATAATCCGTTACTACGTTCATTTCAAGACCTGCTGATACCACTTATCCTCCTTTCTTCATTTTTATCAATTTGTTCAATAACAGCTTCGACAAAGTCTTTATCAATTCACTAACCTATCCCAAAAATCGGATTTACTCTCATTCTGAGCGCAACGAATAATCAATCCCAGAGATTCTTCGCTACGCTCAGAACGACATTATTTTGCAGATAATTTCGGGATAGGTTCATCTTTGGGATATGTCATATAGATATCCCTTCCTTGACAATCTGTTGATAAAACGGCGTTACCTGCATTAAAGGATTTTGCCATTCTTGTTTTGTATGGATGACGGAATGTATGATTTCACCGCTTTCCAACTCTATTTCAAACAGTTTGTTGTGGATATCTATCTTTCTTTTTTCCGTCAAATTTTCATCTATTATGACAAGAATATCCCAATCGGAATAATCTTTCTGACGCCCTTTGGAACGGGAGCCGTAAAAAATTATTTCAGATGAAGGATAGTCAGAAATAATCTCGGCTTTTATAGCTGACAATAACTTATTTTCATTCATTAGTATTATCCTCTGAAAGGATTGCGTCTAATTGTCCGAACCCTGATTTTCAGGATTAAAAGATTTTCATGATTTCTGTTCCGCCCGCTCAGTCAGATATTCCCAAGCTCGCCGAGTTTGAAAGGTTTGACACAAATCCTGAAAATCCTTTAATCAGGTGAATCAGGGTTCAGACAATTGCCTCACTGCGTCTAATTGTCCGAACCCTGATTTTCAGGATTAAAAGATTTTCATGATTTCTGTTCCGCCCG
>DYRK01000586.1 GCA_020718785.1 Desulfatirhabdium butyrativorans
AGCGTGAAAACTCGGAATTCGGAAAAATGGTCGTGGAGAATCAGCATCGCGGGACTGATCGTTCTTGCCGGAATATGGGCTGTTTTCAGCCGGCCGAAGGTTCGGGACAGCACGGATATCCCCCGGCATTTTGCGGCAGAATCATCTCTGTTTTCAGGCTGTTCGGAACATGAAATTCGGATCTTCATTGCCCTGAGTGTCGTAAGCACAATTGCCCTTATGCTTTCTGCCGCGCTTGCTTTTTTCAACTGCAGGCTCCGTAAAGCAAAAAAAATTTCAGAAGCTGAAATCTGCGGACTCCGACGGATCGGAGAAGCAAAACAGGAGAGCGAAACACGGTACCGCTATGTCTTCGAATATTCGCCGCTGGGGATCATGCACTTTGACGAAAACGGAATTATCAATGACTGCAATGAAGTTTTTGCCGAAATCATCGGCGCGCCGAGAGACAGGCTCATCGGATTCAACATGCTGAAAACCATGGAAGACAGCCCTGCACGATCAGCTATCAGGGATGCACTGAAATACGGAACCGGGCATTTCGAAGGAAAATACAGGACTGTCAGCGGAAACAAAGAGATTGTCATACGGGCTGTCCATAAAAAAATAACAAGTCCTGCGGGAAGGTTTTCAGGTGCAATCGGTATTTTTGAAGATATCAGCGAGCGGATATCTGCCGAAGACGCGCTGCGCGAATCAAATACACGGATGAACAATATTCTTGAAAGTATAAGCGACGGTTTTTTCACATTGGACAATCAGTTGGCTGTAACCTATTTCAACAAGGCTGCATCGCGGCTGCTGAACCGTTCTGCCGAAGAGGTTCTCGGGCATCCGCTGTTTGAGGCTTTTCCAGAAGCTGCCGGCTCTGTTTTCGAAGAAAAATTCACTTGGGCAGTAAAAGAAAAAAAGTCCCTTGTGTTTGAGACATTCTTCGGGATAAAGCCATATAAAAACTGGTATGACGTGCGGGTGTATCCGCATAAGGACGGCATATCCGTTTATTTTCAGATCACCACCGAACGCAAAGAATCAGAAGCATTGCTGGCGGAAAACGAAGCGCGTTACCGGAGTCTTTTCGAAGATTCTCCCATTTCTCTCTGGGAAGAAGATTTCTCAGCAGTCAGAGAATACATTCACGATCTGAGAAATTCGGGCATCACAGATATACGGTATTTCCTGCAATCACATCCCGAGGCATTGCTGAAGTGCGCCCGGTCTGTAAAGATCATTGATGTGAATCAGAATACCCTCCGGCTTTTCAAAGCCGCAGACAAATCAGAACTGTATTACGGACTGCATAATATTTTCACCGATGAGTCATTGGATATATTCCGGGAAGAACTGGCAGCGTTTGCCGAAGGCAGAACCTGTTTCGGAAGTGAGGCGATTCAGCAGACCCTGCCCGGGGAAAAGATATGGACCTTTGTAAATGCCTCTATAGCCCCGGGTTATGAAGAGAACTGGGCAAAAGTATTTGTCTCTGTCATTGACATCTCCGAACAGAAACTTGCCGAAGAGCAGATACGGAAAAGCGAGGAACGGTTCAGAGCCATAGCGGATTACACTTATGACTGGGAAAGCTGGGTCACTCCGGACGGAAAACTGATCTGGACAAATGCGGGTTCGGAAAGAATCACAGGGTATTCTCCTGATGAATATCTGAGCCTGCCGGACAGATTCAGACAGGTTGTTTTTGAAGAAGACCTTGAAAAGGTGAGATATTTTTTTGAAAAAGGATTGAAAGAAAGGATTCACTGCGATGATCTCGAATTCCGCATCCGAAGAAAAGACGGCGATATCCGATGGGT
This sequence comes from Desulfatirhabdium butyrativorans, assembly GCA_020718785.1. Taxonomy (GTDB): domain Bacteria; phylum Desulfobacterota; class Desulfobacteria; order Desulfobacterales; family DYRK01; genus DYRK01. Next base: position 1,812 of record DYRK01000586.1, read on the forward strand.
ATCGGTATGTTATCAGCCGATTTACGGATACCGCGGGGATTATCTCGGTATCCGAAGCAGCATCCGGGATATTTCCGACCGTAAACAGGCTGAGGAGGAACTCAGAAAAACACGGAATTATCTGAGCAATATCCTTGACTCATCTCCTTCTGCAATCATCGGCATTGACAATCAGGGCAGGGTCACGGCATTCAATATCGCGGCTGAAAAATTAGCCGGCGTCCGTGTTCAGGATGCCCGCGGAAAATATCTCGCGGATGTCCTGCCCGCATATTCCGAATATCTCGAAGACATGAAAAAAGTGATCCGGGAGCGGAAACCTCTGTCCAAAGAGAAAATACGAAAGCAGCACAACGATCAGATTTACAATGACATTTTCATTTATCCTCTCATTGCCAACGGCGTGGACGGCGCGGTCATGCGGATAGACAATGTTACGGCACGTGTTCAACTGGAGGCAATGATGATACAGACCGAAAAAATGACGAGTGTGGGCGGTCTTGCCGCTGGCATGGCTCATGAGATCAACAATCCGCTGGGGGCAATACTGTCCAGTGTCCAGAATGCCTTGCGCCGCCTCTCTCCGGAACTCGAGGCAAATATCGGAATTGCAAAATCCTGCGGCACGGAATTGTCTCTTATCCGCGACTATCTTGAAAAAAGAAGCATCTTCAAATATCTTGAAGGCATTCAGAATGACGGGAGGCGGTGTGCGAAAATCATAAACGATATGCTCAATTTCAGCCGCTGCAATGACTCACGGCAGATGATTCTGTCAGATATTCATCTCCTGCTCGACGATACGGTCAGTCTTGCCGCCAATGACTATGATCTCAAGCGCAGATATGATTTCAGACATATCCGGATTATACGGAACTATCAGGACGGTCTGCTCAGTGTTCCCTGCATGATGAGCGAATTCCGGCAGGTGATTTTCAATCTTCTTAAAAACGCTGCACAGGCAATGAGCGAAATCCGGCAGCCCGGGTATCAGCCTGTTATCGAACTGAAAACCATGAAAACCGGCAGCGATGCCGTGATCATCATCAGCGATAACGGTCCGGGAATGGAGGATAGAATCCGCAAACGTATTTTCGAGCCTTTTTTCACGACAAAGGATATCGGTGTGGGAACAGGACTGGGACTTTCGGTATCTTATTTCATCATCACCAATATACATAAGGGAGAGATATGCGCGGAATCAGAACCCGGAAAAGGGGCAAGGTTTGTTATCCGTCTGCCTTTGAAGCAGAGATAAGTGAGAAATCCGCGGAACTTGCGAAAACGGCAAGCTGTCTCATGGAAATTGTCAGTCGCTTTAAACTGTCAACAGATCGAAAGTTTTCCTGAAATGCTCGCTTGGGATTGACAAATCCCAAGCATTTCCGGCGCCGAAAGATAAAAATGACCGTCAATCCGCCGGGAGCGGCAGGGAGGCATTTATATGAGAAGAAACTGCTATGAGTGATATTCCGAAACCGAAAATTCTGATTGTAGATGACGAACCGGAAAATATCAGGGTATTGGCAATATTGTTAAGGGGGAAATACACGGCAACCGCAGTGACAAGCGGATTCAAAGCCCTTGAACAGGCTGTTTCCGAAACTGCACGGCCTGATCTGATTCTGCTGGATGTTATGATGCCGGAGATGGACGGATACGAGGTATGCAGGCGTCTGAAAAGCGATGAAAGAACCCGGGGCATTCCCGTGATCTTTATCACCGCGATGGGGGAAGTCGAAAATGAGACATTAGGCTTTCAGGTCGGCGCCACAGACTACATTACCAAGCCCTTTCATCCGGCTGTTGTCGAGGCAAGAGTCCGCACCCATATATTCCCTTACTTAAAAGATTTTAGTTGACTTTTTTTTCAAAATCAAACAAAA
>DYRK01000587.1 GCA_020718785.1 Desulfatirhabdium butyrativorans
TATCCGCTTTTTATCCTTAACTTAATGGCAGTGAAGCCGGGGCTTGGGAACGAGGAAAGTTCTTCCAAAATGCTCGCTTGGGATTGACAAATCCCAAGCATTTTCCGCGCCAAAGGATAAAAATGACCGTCAATCCGCCGGGAGCGGCCCGGGGCATTTTCGATCTGCGAATCCGTATATGTTATGAAAACATAGGATTTCTTATCAGTTCCGCTGTCCGATGTCAAATCAAAAAAACACCGGGGATTTCAGGGCGGGCATGAAATGAACAAGTCCTTTATAAAATTCGATTTTTTTTTATATACTCAGTTTTGTTGAAAAAACAGGTTGCCGAAACCGGATAATTATGATATGGAATTGAGATCATACAGGCATCGCCTTTCATCCTCCCTAGCGTGTTTCAAACACGCTTTACTATGAAGGAACTGAAATGTTGCAGCATGTTGTTTTTTTAGACAGAGACGGCGTGATCAACCGGGATTCGCCGGACTATATCAAGAATTGGTCTGAATTTGAATTCATCCCTGAAAGCATTGCCGCGATACGCTTTTTGACTCTGAGCGGTTTTACTTCTATCGTTATTACGAATCAGTCGGCTGTCGGCAGGAAAATCACTTCTGCGGAAGATGTCGGGCATATTCATGCCATGATGCAGAAATGTCTCAAGGCTGAAGGCTGCGAAATCAGAGACATTTTTTTATGTCCCCACAGACCCGAAGAAGGCTGTGACTGCCGCAAACCCAAACCGGGGATGATTCTCAGCGCGCAGCAGAAGTATGATATTGACCTCGGTACTTCGTGTATGGTGGGAGACAATGCCGGCGATATCGAATGCGCCCGTAATGCAGGATGCCGCTATGCCGTATTAGTGAAAAGCGGCAATAGTTCCGCTGCTCAGGAAATTCTGGCGGAAAAACATATTGTTCCCGATTATGTTGCGGACAATCTGTATGAGGCGGCGAAGTGGATAGTGGGGGAAGTGAGATATGACGAGTGAGAAATGAGAAGTGAGGAGTGAGATATGACGAGTGAGAAATTGCCTGAACCCTACAAGGGCTTTGAACAGGGTCCGATACGTCCGCCGAGCGAGGCGCAGAGTCTTCTGATACGAGTGACTCGGAACTGCCCCTGGAACCGGTGTACTTTCTGCCCGGTGTATAAGAAACACAAATTTTCCTTACGTCCGGTTGAGCATGTGATAAGAGATATTGATACGGTTCATAAGTATATCGAAATCCTTGTTCAGCAGGCTGACACCAGAACCGGGCGGACAGGTATCAATAAAATTCTCGAAAACATCGGCGATGAGGAATCTCAGGCATTTCATGCCGCGATGCACTGGTTTTCCGGGGGTATGAAATCCATCTTCATTCAGGATGCCAACAGCCTGATTATCAAGCCTGCCGATCTTATAGAGATTCTGAGACATCTGAATAAATGCTTTCCGCAGGCTGAACGAATCACTTCTTATGCCCGCTCCCATACACTTGCCCGGATAAAAGACGAAGACCTGAAAGCCATTCGGGAAGCCGGATTGAACCGGATCCATATCGGATTGGAATCCGGCTCTGACAAAGTCCTTGAAATGGTGAGAAAAGGAGTGACAAAGGAGAGTCATATCAAAGCCGGGCTGAAAGTCATACGGGCAGGCATTGAACTTTCGGAATACGTCATGCCGGGACTCGGCGGCAGAGCTTTGTCCGAGGAACACGCATTAGAAACCGCAGATGCCTTGAATCAGATCGCCCCGCATTTCATACGCCTCCGCACGCTTGCTATTCCTTCCCGATCCGGAAAACTGTTTGAGGATTATCAGTCCGGACGGTTTGAGAAATGCACAGACCTGATGATGACTCAGGAGATATTGCTGTTTATCACCAATCTCAAGGCTGCCGGCAGCGTTCTGAAAAGCGATCATATCCTGAATCTTTTTGAGGAATTGGAAGGCACATTTCCCCAGGACAAGCCCCGTTTCCTCAATATTCTGAACACTTTTCTGAACATGGAACCGGAGCGGCGGTATTTGTATCAGGCGGGCCGCCGCCTCGGCATATTTTCCCGTATCAGCGATATGGACAGCCCGCGGCGGCTGCAAAGAGTCGAAGAAACCTGCCGACAACTCGGCATTACCCCGGAAAATGCGGACGCTGCTACGGATGAACTGATGCGGCGGTTTGTGTAAGCCGGAAGCAAAACTTGTGACCTGTGACCTGTGACCTGTAACCTGTAACCTGTAACCTGTAACTTGTGACTTGTAAGGAGAAAATTGCAATGCTTAATGAAGAGCAAGTAAAAAAGATCAAGGAGGAACGGAATTATCGCAAAGCCGAAACGCTCGATTCCTGTGCATTGTGCAGACATCTGCATTCGATATCGCCTTCGATTCACCGCTGTTTGCTGATAGGCACCGAAATGAACAGACAGTTTGCGATCAATGCAAAATTCGTCTGTGAGCGATTCGAAAAACTTAAAGCATGATGCAGGCGAAGCCTTTGTCTCAGAATTTGAATCGTCTCACAATCTCCGAAAGGACTGACTCGATCTGAGACAAATCGCCCGACGATCTGCTGATATGTGCGGCATTCCGGGTTGTTTCTTTTGAAGCCCGGCTGATTTCCTTGATGTTGTCGGAAATATCTTTTACGCCTTCTGCCGCATCGTCGGAAGAATCCGCAACATTTTTTATTCCCAGATTAAGTTGATCCACCTTTTTGGCGACCTGAGAGGCAGTATCCGAGATTTCATCTGTTGATAAAGCAATGTCTCCGACCAGATTTGCCGATTCTGTCGCGTCTTCGGAAACCTGCTTCACCGTCATGGCATTTGATGCCACGGATTTTGAAATCTCTCCGGCTGCGGAAGTCTGTTCTTCCGCAGACGAGGCAATCATCTCATTGATACCTGCAATGCTGCTGATGGAGGTGCTGATCTCGGCAACGGCATCGGCTACCTCACGGGTGCTGCCCTGAATATGCTCGATCTGTCCCGCGATTTCATCGGTAGCGTCCGCTGACTGCCGTGCCAGAGCTTTGATTTCAGATGCCACAACCGCAAATCCTCTGCCGGCATCTCCCGCGCCTGCTGCCTCAATGGTTGCATTCAGAGCCAGCATATTGGTCTGATCGGCAATATCTTTGATGATACCGACAATTTTCCCGATCTGTTTTGAGGCAGAAACCAGCGCGCCCATTTTCAGGCTGATTTCATCGGTACGCTGACTGGCACTCCGGGAGATGCGGTTTGCCTGTGCCGTGTGTTTGGCGACTTCGATCAGAGATGCGGTCATTTCTTCCGCAGATGCCGAGACACTGTGTATTCCCGACGATGTGATATTGCTGGATTGTGCCATCCGTCTGACATTTTCGGCAGTCCGGTTTGCAAGACCTGCCAGCGTTTTCACCGTCGCGGACATCTCTTCGGTCATGGCTGCGATATCGGATACCGACAGACTTGCCTGCTCCGCGGCAGATGCGACCGTTCCGACATTGGCAGCCACCTGCCCGGACGCAGTGACAACCGTGTCAGACCGCGCATCCGTGCTTTGGGCAGAAGATACCATTTTTACAGAAACCTCGGACAATTCATGGGATGCGGCTGAGAGCCTGCCTGTGGTATCCGCAAGTTCTTTGATAATCTCCCGTATATTGCCAGCCATGTCTTTCAGTGACTTTGCCAGCAGCCCGATTTCATCTTTGCC
>DYRK01000588.1 GCA_020718785.1 Desulfatirhabdium butyrativorans
GCACAGAGAAATCCCTTCCGCGGGGATTTTTCTTTTCCGAAGTCTGACTAACCGGCCTGCATCTGTTCCTGTAAACGAGATGACAATGAGATGGGGAATTTTCACCCGCTTTGCCGGTCTTCGGTCCTGACTGAAAACCCGGCGGCTTACGGTAAGATTCGGGTCATTATAAAGTGCCGCTCCATCTTATAAAATGATCGGCATTTTCAATGTCAGCGCAGTCTGTATCGGAAGGAAAGACTCTCACCGATTTTATGAGATAATGTTTCTGTAAATTTTTCAGACTCTTCTTGATAATAACAAGAGCTGCTGCCTCTCCCTCGCTTATACCTGCCAAAAACATAATCTGCACCTCGAAACGGCTTGCAAAGCCGTTTTACTGTGAAACGCCCAAGCTAAAACAGACGTAAATCGTTTCAATGAGACAGATACGAGAAAATGCAAAACCATTTTTTCCTCGTTCCCAAGCCCCGGCTTCGGGCCGTCTCCCGTCACGGGAAGCCGTGGCTTCCCCGGCAAGTGCGTTCCCAAGCCGGGGCTTGGGAACGAGAAAAGAATAGCCGCTTTCTGTCAATAACTCACCTTACGCACCATGTCATTCCTGCGGCGGGTCAGATCAGAATGACTGGCCGGAGTCTTATCCGATCTCACACCCTTGCCCCGCTAAAACAGATCGTCATCCTCTCCGCCCCCGGGCATTTCGCCGTGTTCCTGAAGATATCGCTGTATCAGTTCGCTTTCCCGCTTGGAATACATCTTATCTTCTTCAAACTCAAAGAACGCAGCCTTTTCATTTTCTTCCAGCGCGTCTGAAAGTTCTTTACGGAGATTTGCCGTGCCTTTGATTGCAAGCACTTTATGGTCGGCATCGAGGAGTTGAAACACACCTTCGCTTTCCGGAACTTGACTAATGCTTTCTTCGTTAAACGGCAGCAGACTGGCAGGAGGATCAGGATTGCAGTCCATGTAAAGCCGGAGATCGCACTGAAGACAGCGTTTTGCTTCTCTCATTGCCTGCAATGCTTTATATCCCAGAGCAATTTCCTCAAATCCGAGCTTTCTGGTTTCAGGCGCAAGTTCGGGAACTTTTTCTCTGCGCCATGAGGCAAAACCTTCATCTCTGCCGATATGCGGATTCGGTGATTCTCTCGGGAACAGAACTTCTTCGATTTCGCCTGAACCGCCTAAAGCTTTCTCTATGGCAGAAGCGGCTTTCCTGCCCGCGGCAATTGCATGGATAATTGCTCCCGGAGCTTTTGCCGCATCACCGCCGGCATATACGTTTTTCATACCTGTTTCAAGCGTATCCTGATTGACTGCAATCATGCCCCGGTTTACGGCAATGGGACCGTCTTTAGGCAGAAAAGACAAATCTGATGCCTGACCGATAGCGAGAATAATCTGATCTGCCAGAATACATTCTTTTTTGTCACCGAACTGGGGACAGAAATTCCCTTTTTCGTCAAATACGCAGGTGCATTCCACCAAATCCATTCCGGTGATTTTTCCGTTTTCGCTCAGGATTTTATCCGGTCCCCATGACGGTATGACAGTAACACCTTCTGCTATTGCTCCTTCGAGTTCCCATTGGCTTGCAGGCATTTCATTTTCACTTTCTAAACAAGCCATCCGGACATCTTTTGCTCCGCATCTCAAAGCAGTCATAGCAACATCCACAGCCACATTTCCGCCGCCGATTACAAGGACATTTTCTTTGACTCTTACATTTTTTCCTTCTGCAACTTCATGAAGAAAATCAACTCCCCATAAGACATCCGAAAGATCGCAGCCTTCAAGCGGAATCCGCCGGCTGAGCTGCGCGCCTACACCGATAAATACAGCGTCATATCCTTCATTTTTAAGGCTTTGCAGAGTGAAATCTTTGCCCATAGTCTGATCGGGTTTGAAAGCGATTCCCAAATCAAGAATGTCTTTGATTTCCTTTTCTACCACAGCTGCGGGCAGACGATATGCCGGAATTCCATATCTCATCATTCCTCCGGCATGATTTCGGGATTCAAACAGTGTCACTGTATGACCCTGTTTTCTCAGATAAAAAGCAGCGGTCAAACCTGCGGGCCCGGCTCCGACCACTGCGACTTTTTTTCCGGTATCCGGTTTGACTGCCGAGTGTTTCTTCCACATCCCTTTTTCCAGATCAGAGGCATAGCGTTTCAGAGCGCACACGGAAATTGCCTCATTCACTTCTCCGCGGCGGCAAACCTGTTCACATGGATGAATGCAGACTCTTCCAAGAATTCCGGGAAGGGGAACTTTTTCTCTGATGACCGAACAGGCTTCATCCGTCCTGCCCTGGGCAATGAGCCGGAGATAGCCCGGAATGTCTATATGCGCGGGACAGGCTTCTTTGCACGGAACCAAGTCTTCTTCTTTTTTTCCCGGACGCAGAGACTTGTCTGTCAAGGCTCCGGTAGGACAGACTTCTACGCAAGCCGTACAGAATTTGCATCCGGACTCTTCCAATGCGGGTCCCAGTGTTCCGACCTGTACGGCTCCGTTTTCGTCATAGACAAATCCGACAGCTTCGACGCCTCTGAGGTCCCGGCAGGCTCTGACGCAGCGCGTACAGCCGATGCAGAGGTTATAATCTCTGCAAAACAGGGGCTGTTCTTTGAATATGGGAAGATTTGTGGGAATCCATTTGGGCGTGGCATCGGAAATGCCGATATATTTCGCTACTTTCTGAAGTTCGCAATGCCCGAACTGCGGACAGCATCGCTCATTTTCCGGCACATTGGAAGAACATTGACTCCGGGGGCATCCTTCCTGTTGCGCGCAGGTCAGGCAGGCATGACGGTGCCGGGCAAGAACAGGAATCAGATTTTCCTGTCTTTTGGCTTTGATCCGCTCATTGTCGGTAATCACCGTCATGCCGTTGCAGGCTTCTGTAGCGCAGGAACCCGCAAGCTCTGCCTGTCCAGCGATTTCCACCACACATAAGCCGCAGCCTTTGCCGGATTCTTCGGGCTTGGCATTTCCGATTTTTTTCGCTCCCTGATAAATCGCCGCTGCCGCGGCACTTCCTTTGGCGGGCGGCAGATTCGGATGATAACAAAGGGTTGGAATATATATCCCCGCGGTTTTTGCAGCTTGCAGAATAGTCGTACCGGCAGGGACGGTGATCTCCTGTCCGTTAATCGTCAATCTGATTTCGCTCATAAGATTCAGTCCTTTTAACCTGTCAGTATGATTCATCATAATTTTTTTATGTAATCACATTTCAGCTATAATGTGATTATTTAAAAAAAATCGGAGGCGATGTCAAGAAAAATATCTGCCATCTGTAAGCATGGCGATAAATGCCTTGCCTTTTAAGATATTCTTTCCACCGTCATAATCTGCGCTTTCCGAATTTTCTGTAAAACGGTTTTGCAAATCGTTTGGTCCGCGGAAACGGTTTGCAAAACCGTTTTACAGAAAGCGCAGATCCGGTAATTTCAACGGCTTGTCTCCGCATCCGACCGAGGTCTCTCAAAAGTCTAGACGAGTTCTTATAAAATCGGCATTTCAGCACTCATCCCCCTTAACTTAACGGCATTGAGGCTTGCCGGAAGCGGTTTTGCTCCGTCCCGGTCATGAATGTCGGCGCTGTGCACAACGACGCCTATGATCAGTCCGGGGACGTCGGTGAGAATACGGCGTTTCCGCCCGTTCACTTT
>DYRK01000063.1 GCA_020718785.1 Desulfatirhabdium butyrativorans
ACAAATACTTTTAAAAGATTATGACGCTGAAAAAAACAATCATATTCCCGAATTACTATCACACCGTCGGGATTATGGCAATCTTTTTATTTTATCCGAGCCTTTGCCAGTTTTAGCTTTACCGTTTCCAAATATGTCTGAACATCCATCATCTCTCCGGTTTGTCGAGAATACCGATTTTTTTCAGCAGTACCGACTGCATATCATAATAAGCAAACCATTCGATAAAATCGGCAGAGTCGCCAAGCTGACCTGCATTGAATTCTTCTGAAAATTTTTCAGAAGACATAAGATATTGCTTTTCAAATTGTTCTATTTTCGCTGTCAGTTCCCGAAGGTTTTTTTTCAATTCAAACACTTCGATCTCAGCTGATTTGTTAAGCGTTTTATCTGTCAGAACACTGCTACAGATTTCCAGAAATTAAATTTCACTGCGTCATCGGTCGGCGATATACGAAAGAGTATTATCGCCTCCCTGCTTCCTTGTGAAATTCAATTTCTGGAAATCTATCTGTCCGTTTTGAAACAGAAACTCGAACTTTTGCAGCTTTTCCAGTGTACTATGAGATATTATCATACGATTCTCCGATCCGTCGTTTTTTCCGGGCCGATTCTGCCGTATTCGGGGTGAATTTTCTCACCAGATATTTCAGCCGCTTAGGAGCATCTCCGCCATGTCCGTACCTGAGCAGAATATAACAGTCCGTTATTTCAATGATTTGTGATTTCAAATCCTGTCTCGCCGCTATTACGGTTTCAGCATAATCCGCAGGACCCTGTTCCGGTCGTTTCGGAAGTCCGACGCGTGCAAGTTTTTTGCAGAATATCTGATAAGCCTCTTGAACCGCATCCCTTTTCGGAGCAGATTTCTTAAACATTCGGAAAGCAAATAAGAAGGCAATCCCCGCGGTCAGTCCGAGGGTCAGAAGTATGACTTCTGCAAACCATTTCCATGACTCTCCGGTGATGCCGATCCTTGATAACAGCGATTTCTGCTGTTCCGAAGAATATCCGGCAAACCATATATCCCACTGAATACTCAGCGCGTCCCACCCTAAGCGGAATTTTTTCCAGTATTCTGCAACCGGTCCGAATCTGCCTATGAGCAGAAAAGCCGGAAGTTCATCCGGAGAAATCACGTCTTCGATTCCGTGCTCGATTCTTCCCGGAGCCACGGCAGCCGTGGGATCGACCCTCAGCCATCCGCTTTCGTCAAGCCAGACTTCTGCCCAGACATGGGCATCGGCCTGCCGTATTGTCAGATAATTTCCATAGGGATTCATCTCGCCTCCGAGATAACCGCCCACCACACGTGCCGGGACTTTTGCAGCCCGCATGAGAAAAACAAAAGCCGAGGCATAATGCTCGCAATAGCCTTTCCGGGTTCTGAACAGAAAATCGTCAATCGTATCTTCTCTGAGCAAAGGCGGTCTGAGGCTGTAAAAGAAGCTGTTTTCCCTGAAGAACAACAGAGCAGAGTCAACGATTTTCTGCGGGGTATCTGCTGCCTCTGCCCATTTCCGAGCGTAAGCTCTGGATTGGGGATTTCCTCCGGCGGGCATTTGCAGCATTCTTTCCCGCCAAGTCATGTCCGCCGAGGTATTGTAAGTGGTATAAGACTTCAGGCGATACCGGATTTTCTGTTTCACCTCGCGGTGTGACACCAGCGTACAGTCATTCAGCATGATTGCCAAAGACGGCGGGGAAACCGGGATATCCAGAGCAAAAAGCCAGTTTCTCTCATGGGGTTCCAGCGTAATACTGTATTCGGCAATATCTCTGCCTGTTATCAGTCCCTTTCGAGCCGCTGTTTTTCTCCCCTGACTCCAGCTTTTTCCGTCGAAATACTCGAACACAATCCCGCGCCAATACAGAAGATTTCTCTTGGGAACCGCTTCTTCGAACTCGGCTCTGAAGGCAATCTCATCGCTGCGTATGATCTCTGATATGCCTCCGGGACTCAGAGTATCTGAAAAGCCCGATCTGCCCTTGCCTGCTTTGGCAAATCCCCATAAGCTCCCCTGAATTCTCGGAAAGAGAAAAAAGAGAATCATCATCAAAGGAATAGCTTGAAACATAATGACAGCGGATAGACGCAGATTTGTCCCGAGTCGTCCGGCCGGATGATTGATGCGGATCAGCACAGAAGTAGTGACAAAAACAGATACAAACATATACATAGTAATACTAAGAGATTCGGATTGAAAGAGCGCGGTGATCACGATAAAATAGGCGATAAAAACAGCGATCATTCTGTCTCTGTGGGAGCTTATTTCCAAAGGCTTCAGTCCGGCCATGACAGAAAGCAGTCCCACAAAAAATTCTCCTCCGAGAACGCCGCCTGCCCCGGCGGAAGCAGCGATAATTCCCAGAAAAATCAGAATTCCGTGAAGGAGTCTGCCGGGCTTCGGAACTTTATTTTCTGCTGACAGAAAAGCATATCCCCAGAGGAGAAAACACCAGACCGTAATCCAGACACGGAGCCTCGGTATAAACGGCACAAAGGCAAATGCCGTGGCTGCGAGAATGGGCAGAATGTGCTTATCTCTTGTATTCATCACATTTTTTCTGCGACTGCTGCAATCCGTCGGATCAGGGTTCGATCAGGCGGTTCTGAATGGCAAAGCGCGAGAGATCGGCGTTGTTTCTCAGACTGAGTTTTTTTAAGAGCCTGAAACGGTAGGTATCCACGGTCTTGACACTGATATTGTAGGCATCTGCGATTTCTCGGTTGGTATGCCCCATTGCCAGCCGTCTCAATACCTGAAGTTCTCGTGTGGAAAGGGAATCCAGAACAGACCGTCCGTCTTCGCCTCTTGCCACGCGCAGTGCCAGCAACTCCGCCGCTTCTTCGGTGAGATAACGGCTTCCCGAATGAACTTTGCGGATAGCATTCGCCAACTGCTCCGGAGCCGATTTTTTGGTGATATAGCCCATTGCTCCTGCTTCGAATGCCCGGACAATATACTGCTCCTCTTCATACATGGTCAGGACAAGCACGGGCAGTTTCGGATAATATGTGTGCAGTTGGGCAATGACTTCCAGTCCGTCCATTCCCGGCATGGAGATATCTATCACTGCAACGTCAGGCGGATGCTTGCGTGCCTGCTGAACAGCCTCTGTGCCGTCAGATGCCTCGGCAATCACTTCCATTGTCTCACTTTCTTCCACAAGACGGCGCAGCCCTGCACGTACTATACTGTGATCGTCTGCGAGCAATACTTTGATCTTCAATTTTCAGCCTCCGTGATTTCTCAATTCTCACTTTTCACTTCTCACTTCTCGATTCTCAGATACACCCGCGTCCCCTCGCCGGGCAGAGACTGAATTTCCAGAATTCCGCCCGTAAGACCGGCGCGCTCACGCATTCCGGCAATGCCCAGTCCTTTGTTTTCTGCCAAAGCCGATGAGTCAAAGCCGCACCCGTCATCACAGATGGTCAGTGTCAGCACCTTGTTTTCAGCCTTCAGAACCATATCCGCACGGCTCGCACCTGCATGTCTCGCCACATTGGTCAGCGATTCCTGAGCAATCCGATAGACGGCTGTGGCAACCGTGTCATCCAGGGGCGGTACATCGGTATGTTCGAATACACAGGTAATTCCGGTACGTCTTTCAAAATCGGCAGTGAGCCATTCCAGGGCATCTGCAAGTCCCAGATTATCGAGTACGCCGGGTCTCAGCCGGATGGCAATATCTCTGACATCATCAATGGTTCTGTCTATCATCTCACATAAATTCAAAGCGCGTTCAGCGGCTTTGGAATCTGTCTCTTTCAGACGTTTTTCCAGCCATACCGCATCCATACGCAGCACCGTGAGCATCTGCCCCAGTTCGTCATGCAGTTCCCGGGCAATGGCTGACCGCTCCTTTTCCTGACCCGCGATTATATTGCCCGAAAGCCGCCGGAGTTGATCCTGAGCTTTTTTGAGTTCGGTAATATCCGTGGAAATTCCGCCTGCACCGGTGATGTTTCCCGATTCGTCATAAATCGGAAATCTGACTGAGAGATAGGTATGAATGCCGTCACGCTGAGGAATATGATCTTCTGTCTGACATGACCGCCCTTCGGAGATTACCTGGAGATCGCTTGCCCGGAACTGTTCGGCAATCTCCCTGGGATGAATTTCCTCATCGCTTTTTCCCCGGATATCTTCGTTTTTTATGCCTGCCAATGCCTCATACCGGGGATTGATAAGAAGATATCTTCCTTTCCTGTCTTTGATATAGACAACATCGGGAGTATATCTGAGAATACCCGCTATCTCTTCGGTTCTCTCTTTTACCTGACGTTCGAGGTCTCTGGAATAGCGGCTGAGTTCTTCTTTTGCTATTCTAAGCGATTCTTCGGCGCGTTTTCTCTCTGTGACATCAATGGATACAGCCAGTGAGCGGATTACATTTCCTTCCGCATCACGTTCGCCGATGGCAGAAAGAAGCACGTCTGTTATCTCGCCGTCTTTTCTGACAAACCGGTAAGGAATATCATTGCAGACACCGGTCTTGAAAAATTCGGGAATGAGGACATCCTCCAGATACCGGGCAGATTCTTCGGTCAGAAAACCGCTCAGTTTCTCTCCGATGACTTCCTCACGTCCGTACCCCATCTGTCTGAGCCAATGATCGCTCACTCTTACCAGCCGTCCTTCCGGATTCACGGAATGCAGCATTGCCGGCGCGTTGTGATAGATGAAGCGGTATCGCTCCTCACTCTCCCGCAAAGCCTTCTCTGTCTGCATCCTCCGGATTATCTCTGCGCTTGCTTTTCTGTAGAGAATAAAAACCGACAGGCCGACAAGCACAGATACAATAAGAACTATTTCCCCGGTAATCCGGATAAGCGGGTCGGAAACTCTTTTGGCAATCGTATCGAGGTTTTGAAGATGAATGACATGCCAGCCGGGATAATTGTTCAGTTCCAGTTCCTGCATCAGATATCTGTTTCCCGCAGAGTCCGAGGCATAGTCTTTGTTTTCCATAATCAGACCCGCGCATTCCCAAGGTCCCTTGCCGAATTGCAGCGATTCTGCAATCCGGACTGTTTCTTCAAGAGAGAGTCTGTGCAAGGCATGATAAAGCCAGTCTTTGCGGCTGGAGATGAAGATAATTCCCTGCGGATCTGTAACTGATACGATTTCATCATCACTCAGGCTGAATTCTTTTTCGATAGATTCGATGGAAATTTTGATCACGGCCGCGCCTATTGCCAAGTCTTTGTCATAGACCGGATGGCTGTAATACGCGCCTCTTTTTTCCGAAGTCGTCCCCAGTGCGAGATAAGCCGCAGGCAAACCCTGAAGCGATTTTCGGAAATAGGGGCGGAACGCAAAATTTTTTCCCGCAAAACTGTCGGGCGACTCCCGGTTGCTGGACGCTACCGTAGTTCCCTCACGATTCAGAAGATAGCAGACATCGGCATTCAGCGTATGTTTGAAGTGATCGAGCATTGCATTTGCCTTTTCCAAAGACTCGTCAGAAGGATGGATCAGGCTCTCCCTGAGCGGCTCCATTCCGGCAAGTGTCTTTGCGGGTCTGATGTTTTCCGAAAGAAACGATGAGAGATTTTTTCTTATCATCTCGGCACGGGTCAGGGACTGCCGCTGCGCCTCTTTGAATGCAGCGTCTTTCAGAGAGAAATAGTAGAGAAATCCGCCGGCAGAAGCCGACAGAAAGGCAAGCAAAGACAGAGTCAGCAGAATCAGACGAAGCCTCATATTCCCAGCTTTCCCAGTTTTTTTATCATAATTTAATTTCCGAAGACTCCCGAAGTTTCCGAAATTTCGGAAATCTGATTGATTCAATATATGGCAGAAGACAGACTGTCAATTAGACTCTTTCTGATTTTGCTGTCAGATTTTTTCTTACACGGAAGATATCGGAGGGAAATACTTCTTGACAGATTCAGACATCTGCTGTAATTCTTCATCTTCAACATTTATTTCGGAGTATCGGAGCTATGAAGCTTTTTTCGATAAAACCTGTATATTCTCACAGGGGCATGCCGCCGGCATGCCCCTACGATTCTGTGTATCGGATTTCGGGTAGGGGCTTGCTTCTAATCTTTGTTCTGACGCTGTTCTGCGCGTGTGCAAAATCAAAGGAAGAAAAACCGGCAGTAAAAAACAGACCTGCGCCGGTCACGGTGGCAAAAGTGCTGGAAAAGACCGTGCCTGTGGAAATCAGGGCTATCGGAAACGTGGAATCTTATACTACGGTGGCGGTCAGACCCAGAGTCGGCGGCATGATTGTCCGTCAGTTTATCCGTGACGGTCAGGAAGTGGGCAAAGGCGATCTGCTTTTCAACATTGATTCCCGTCCCCTTGAAATCACTCTGAAAGAAGCGCAGGCAAGACTTGAAAAAGATATCGCGCTTCTCAGAAAGGCCGAATCGGATCTGAGCCGTTATAAAAACCTGCTTGAAAAAGACGCGGTGACTCAGGAGCAGTATGATCAGACACAGGCAAATCTCAACGCTCTCCGTGCAAGCGTGAGGCTCGATGAAGCCGGTGTGGAAAATGTCCGGCTGGAGCTTGAATATGCCGCGGTCAGATCGCCGGTTTCCGGAAAAGCGGGCGCGGTGCTGGTGCATGAGGGAAATATTGTCAAAGCCAATGATGACCGCACTCTGGTCATTATTAACCAGATTCAGCCTGTTTATGTGAGTTTTTCAGTGCCGGAGCAGCAACTGCCCGCTGTCCTGCACGCCATGTCCGAGACAAAACCCAGGGTGTCGGTCTTTGTGTCGGAACAGGACACAGAGCCGGAAACCGGCGAACTGGCTGCTGTTGACAACACGGTTGACAAAAGCACAGGAACTGTGAGGCTGAAAGGACTTTTTGCCAACCCGCACAAAATGCTGTGGCCCGGACAGTTTGTGCGGGTCATTCTGAAACTTGCCGATATTCAGGGCGCGATTGTAGTTCCTTCGCAGGCTGTGCAGAACGGCATCGAGGGGCAGTACGTTTTTGTAGTGAAAAGCGATTCCACGGCAGAAATGAGGACCGTAACCGCAGGAAAGGTTCTGGAAACGGAAACCCTTGTGGAAAAAGGACTCAGTGCCGGTGAAACTGTGGTCATTGCCGGTCACATTCTTTTAGTTCCGGGCGCGAAGGTTGAAGTGAAAGAAGTGAGAAATGAGAAATGAGAAGTGAGAAGTGGGAAATGAGAAGTGGGAAATTTCGCGGCGGCCGCCAATCCTTCATTCCTAAGCTCCCGCGTGCCGTAACAATAAAACCGGAACACATACTATCTGATTTTATTAGAAAAACGATTTGCAAAATCGTTTTACAGTAAAACGGCTTTCCAAGCCGTTTTGTGTCTGTTTCAGCAGAACTATCTGAAAAAATTATCCGGTAGTGTGCTGATTTTATCCGAAAAACGATTTGCAAAATCGTTTTACAGTAAAACGGCTTTGCAAGCCGTTTTGTGTCTGTTTCAGCAGAACTATCTGAAAAAATTATCCGGTAGTGTGATCGGAACAAATAAAAAAGGAGACGTTTGAAAACGTCTCCTTTATTTATTTAAACGGCGTGGACACTATAAACCCACACCGATGGGGAAAAAGCTTTTTTTAAGCTCGTAGCAGCAGATTATTTGCCGGTTGCCGCGCCGTGCAGCTTGATTTCGACTTTTTCCGTAAGACCTGCATAATATTCACGCAGAACATCGAGAACTTCGTCGCGTCCGAAATGATCCGGCATGGTGCCGCCTTCGGAAAGAAGCTTACGCAGCATGGTACCGCTGAGAAGCACGCGGTCTTCTTTGCCGTGGGGGCAGGTTCTCAGAGAAGCCAT
Organism: Desulfatirhabdium butyrativorans; assembly: GCA_020718785.1. Taxonomy (GTDB): domain Bacteria; phylum Desulfobacterota; class Desulfobacteria; order Desulfobacterales; family DYRK01; genus DYRK01. The sequence goes on from DYRK01000063.1 coordinate 7,794, forward strand.
ACCGTCGCATTTGTGGCAGTAGAAGGTCCAGTCAATCTTGAGCGGTGAGCATACCAGGGCTTTGCCGGGTTCCGCGGGTTTGGGAATTTTGTCAAAGATGGTCTGTGCCTCGAACATACCGTAGAAATCGCCGACTCCGGCATGGTCACGGCCGATAATCATGCGGGAGCAGCCGTAGTTCTGACGGAAAGTTGCATGAAGCAGGGCTTCTCTGGGTCCGGCATAGCGCATGTCAAGGGGATAGCCGCCCTGTACCACGTTCTTGTCAACAAAATATTTCTTTACCAGAACGTCAATACATTTCACGCGCACATCGGCAGGAATATCGCCGGGTTTCAGATTGCCGACCAGCGAATGGATGAAAACGCCGTCGCATACTTCCACCGCGATTTTGCAGAGGTATTCATGGGACCGGTGCATGGGGTTTCTGAGCTGGAGTGCCGCGACTTCGCTCCAGCCTTTTTCCTCGAAAATCTTGCGGGATTCCGCAGGTCTCATGTAAACGCCCTTGTATTTTTCGGGATATTCGGCTTCGCTCAGGACTTTGACAGGACCCGCAAGGTTGACTTCTTTCTGGCTCATGACCATCTGGACGCCCGGATGATCGTTTTTGGCAACCTTCCAGAAATCTTCAACGGTTTTCGTGCCTTCGCCCATGAAGGTTTTTTCGCATTCGAATTTTTTGTCCGCCGCGGTCATTTCATACTTTTCTGTCACCTTCATGGTGGCCATCATTTCGCTGCGTTCAGGGTCGAAAAGAGCGATCTCTTCGCCGACTTTGATGGTATCAGCCTCTGCTTTTGACACAGACATGGTGACAGGGATGGGCCAGAATGTCCCGTCAGACAGAAGAAATTTTTCGCAGACACCTTTCCAGTCGGCTTTGGTCATAAAGCCGGCCAGGGGGCTGAATCCGCCGGTCCCGATCATAATCAGGTCGCCCTTTTCACGGGGAGAAACATTGAATTTCTTGAGACCCTGGGCTTTTTTCTTTTCAGTTTCCAATGCTGCGCCTTCGAGCAGACAGCAGGTCAAACCTTTTCCTCCATGAGGGGGAACTAATTTTGCCATTCGTTTCTATCTCCTTTTTTTTATTAATATTTATAAAGACCATAGAGCATCATGATGCGATCTGCATTTTATGAAAAAGGAATATTTAATAAAAAAAAAACAGTTTGTCAACATTTTTTCAACACTTGGGAAATATGAACATCCGAAATTCTGAAACATAAATTCAATATCCTGAAAATATTAATTAATTTTTGCAGTCCTGTTTCAGCCGGAATCGGAAGTGCAAGTACCGCGTGCACGGGCAGACCATCCGGAAGTGCTGAAATGACCCATTTTATAAGATCGGTCAGCACAGTGCTAAAATTTCATTTCAACACTCCTCCTCCTTATCCTTGCATTTCGGAACAATTTTTTATATTCAGGAAATTAAAAATTACAGATTCGCGTTTATTAGCGTGCATTAGCGGTTAACAATAAGAAGAAAACCGCTAATGGACGCGAATAAACGCGAATTAAAAAAATTTCAGCCTGATTCAAAAATAAGGAGCAATATATATGCTGTTTCCGGATTACAGACCGCGGCGTTTACGCCAAAATGAAGCCTTCCGCCGCATGGTGCGGGAAACCGTGCTTTTGACGGATCATCTGATTCTCCCGCTGTTTGCCATTAACGGCAAAGATGTGAAAAATCCCATTCCGTCCATGCCCGGACATTACCAACTGTCTGTTGACAATCTTGTAAAAAGCGCAGAAGAAGCCCGGCGTCTGGGTATTCCCGCGATAATGCTATTCGGGATTCCTGACAAAAAAGATTCTCTGGGAACAAGAGCTTATGCAAAAGACGGCATTGTTCAGAAAGCAACAGCCGAATTGAAAAACAAGATTCCGGAACTGATGGTCATTACCGATGTCTGTCTGTGTCAGTACACGGATCACGGGCATTGCGGAGTTGTGGAAGGCCAGATCATTGACAATGACGCGAGCCTCGATCTGCTGGCTGAAACTGCCCTTTCACATGCCAAAGCCGGCGCGGATATGGTCGCGCCTTCGGACATGATGGACGGACGGGTCGCGGAAATCCGGGGAATTCTGGATGAAAATAATTTTTCCAATATTCCCATTATGTCCTACGCGGCAAAATACTGTTCCGCGTATTACGGACCTTTCCGTCAGGCTGCCCATTCTGCGCCTCAGTTCGGGGACCGCAGGACATATCAGATGGATCCGGCAAATGCAGTTGAAGCGATTCGGGAAGTGACGATGGATGCGGAAGAGGGCGCGGATATTATTATGGTAAAGCCCGCTCTGCCCTATTTGGACATTATTTACCGTGTCAGACAGGAAATTGATCTTCCCATTGCCGCCTACAATGTCAGCGGCGAATATGCCATGATAAAGGCTGCCGCGGAAAAAGGATGGATAGACGGCACAAAAGTGATGATGGAAAGCCTTATCAGCATCAGACGTGCAGGTGCGGATATGATTCTGACCTATTTCGCCGCGGATGCCGCGAAAGAGCTTGGCAGGGCAGTCGGTTATTAATTGCCGGTTTTCAGTTTTCAGCGGACAGTTATCGCCGTCAGGGAACCATTCGCTGAAAACTGATAAATTCTGACGCATGTTCTGAAAACGCTTTATGTTTTTATCAGGAAATGCCATAATGGTCATTTATGGGGGACCCGAATATCACAACTTACTGAAAACATACTGAATCATATAAGAGAAGAGCCGTGGATCAAAAGAAATGGAAAGATAGCATCAGACCTGATTATCAGATGATTGATACAGACGCCGAACTTCAGGATTTCAGCAAAACCCTTGAGGGAGAGAAAGCTGTCGCGGTGGACCTGGAAGCAGACTCTATGTACCACTTCAAAGAAAAAGTCTGTCTGCTGCAGATAGCGACAAATGAAGCCAATGTTATCATTGATCCCTTGCAGGTCAAGGACTTATCTCCGCTTGAAACATTTTTTTCACGGCATGATATCAGAAAAATTTTTCACGGCGCGGACTATGATGTCCGCTCTCTGTACAGAGATTTCAACATCGCGGTGAACAATCTTTTTGATACGCAGATCGCGTGCCGGTTTCTGGGATTCCGGGAAACCGGGCTCGAGGCAGTTCTTCAGCGATGGTTCAATATCACACTGAACAAAAAATATCAGAAAAAAGACTGGTCCCAGCGTCCTCTGCCCGGTGAGATGATAGAATATGCCGCAAAAGACGCTATTTATCTGGTTCCGCTTGCAAAAGCCCTTGAAAAAGAACTTGAAAAAAAAGGCCGGCTTTCATGGGTGTTTGAAGAATGCGATGATCTGAGCAAAGTAAGAACCGTTTTATCCGATGATGAACCTCTGCATCTGAAATTCAAAGGCGCGGGCCATCTCAGCCCCAGAAACCTTGCTGTTCTTGAAAACATTCTCCGGTTCCGCAAAGAGCTTGCAGAAAAAAAAGATAAGCCGGTATTTAAGATTATCGGAAATGATTCTCTTATGAAAATTGTCAGAACAAAACCCGTCAATCTGGAACAATTGGAAAAAATCAGGGCATTGAGCCGGAAACAGATCAATATGTACGGTCAGGGCCTGCTGGAAGCTGTCAAAAACGCGCTGGAACTGCCTGAAAAAGAATTCCCGATGATGTATCCGCGCAAAAAAAATCCCGTGTTATCCCCGAAGGTCCCTGAGCGGATAAAAACCCTTAAACGATGGCGCGATACCGTGGCATCTTCGCTGGAAATGGATCCTTCGCTGATCTGCAACAAATCGCTTATCAGCACGCTTGCTGTCATAAATCCTCGGAATATAAAAGACCTTGAAGAGATTGCAGAAATGAAAAACTGGCAGTACAAGGCTTTCGGGAAAGACATGATTGCCGTGCTGCGTGGCGTCAGATGATCAGTTAGTTATTCTCAGTAGATCGAAAATGCCCCCGGCCGCTCCCGGCGGATTGACAAATCCGCCGGAAATGCCTGGAATTTGTCAATCCCAGGCGGGCATTTCCTTCCTTGTTCCCAAGCCTGGGCTTGGGAACGAGAAAAAAAATCGTTTTACGGACTGTTCACTAATAACTTGACAGCCGTTCCCCTGTTCTCAGCAATGCCGTGGGATTTGTCTCTTTGATATAGTTGCGGACGCCATCTGTTATGGCATCGCATAAATGCTCCTGATAATTCGGATCCGTCAGCCGGGCGCATTCTGTTTTATTGCTGATGAACGAGGTCTCAATGAGGACAGAGGGCATCCTTGCGCCCAGCAGGACATAAAACGGCGCCTGTTTGACTCCCTTGTTCTTCACTTTGCTGTAGTTGTTTCTTATCCTGTTATACAGCGTTTTCTGGATATATGTTGCAAGCCTGCTCGATTCGTTGATCTTGGCATTCTGCATCAGATCTGTCAGGATTTTCTGCAAATCGCTGATGTTTTTCCGGGTAGTCGCATTTTCCCTCGCGGCGACCCGGATGGCGTCCTCATCTGTGGCCAAATTAAGAAAATAGGTCTCAATACCGTAAGCTGCCGGGTCTGTATGGGCATTGGTATGAATGGAAATAAACAGATCGGCATTCCTTGTGTTTGCAATGGCAGTCCGCTCCTCAAGGGAAAGAAAGCGGTCCGTGCTTCGGGTCATAATAACCTCGCATCCTAACCGCTGGCGTATTTTTGTTGCAAGCCGGCATGCAATGCTCAGGACTACATCTTTTTCATTGATATTTCTATCATATCCCGGTGCGCCGCCGTCATGGCCGCCATGTCCCGGATCAATGACGATCCGTTTCACGCCCAGACCGAGCTGTCGTGCCAGATCATTCGGTCTGACCGGTTCCGGCTGTACGATTCTTTCTGCTTCAGACGGTTCCGATTTTTTTCTTTCCGGTTGATACGGTTCGGCTTCAAACCGTTCCGGCTCTTTTATTTTAGGCTTTTCATAACTTAACCTGCCCGCGTAGCTTTCATGATTGCTGACCTCTCCGCCCCATACATCAACAATCGTTCTGAACGGATTTCTGAGAGAAAAAATTTTATATGTTTTAAAAGATTTGATGTCAACTACGACTCTGACGGTCCGGGCTTCCTGTCTCCCGGCTCTCACACTGATGAGCAGATCGTCATTGATCGGAAGAACTTTATCAATACCTTTTCCCAGATCGCTTCCGGCAAAGTCCACGTACAGACGCTGTGGTGTGCGGGACGGGTCATTGCTTTCAAGCAGTTTATGCGAATAGGGAGTTTCTTTGTCAGCATCAATAACTACACGGGTATAGCTCGGATTGGACCAGAACCGCAGTCCCGTGATAAGAGATTCTCCGCCGGAACTTGCGGGCATATCCCTGACAGCCGGCTGAGGGTAAAAATCTGCCAGCTTTTCTGTACGGGGCTTATCTATTTCAGCTATTTTCCTCACAGTCCTGAGAGATGCCTTGTATTCTTCTTTGGATGCCTTGAATACCTGCCCGCGCATTTTTTTTTCCACACGGACATTTTCCTCGGTCTTCTCTTTCGGGACTTCCGCTTTTTCAGAAGACCCCGGATTCGGAGTCTGTTTCCTCGAAAATTCTGCAAGAACTCCTTCGGCTTTGGGTCTGTAGTCGCTTTTCGGAAACCATCTCACAACCCGACGGAAATAATCCAGAAAAGCATTTTTGTCGGAAAGCTTTGAGGAACGCCTGTAAAGTTCCTGATAAAGCTGTCCTGCCATATACAAAGCTGCCGGAGCCAGAGAACCCGAAGGATCCATTCTGTAGGCATTTTGAAATTCTTCGATTTGCGTGAGCCAGTTTTCCCTGTACTGCATTTTTTCAGGGTCATTCAGAAAATTCCTGTAACTGACTTCGGTTTTGTAATATTGTTCTTCTGCTGTGCCGGCAGCAGACATCGGAATCCCGCTCACACAGGCAATAATAACCAGATAATATATAATTTTTTTATTAACCATCGAATCAACTTATATTTTATAAATCCGTTTTTATGTAAGTATTCCCGGAAAAGTTCATAGTTCCTTACCGCTTTCCGGGAGAGATGTCAATGGGGCAGGGAGAGTATCCTGAAGGATTATGCGTTTATTGACGGCGCCAAAAAATATACAGGCAGCAAAGGCAGTCTGCTTTTATCTTCATCAGTCAATTTGTGATAGAATTCCTGCCACAAATCCAAAAATCTTGTCAAATCTATCAGTTCGACATGAACATGAGAACTTTGAGCCGTTGATCTTGCGTCCGGAGTAAATCCGCCTGTTGAAATAAAAATGCCTACATCGCCGTCTTTTTGCAATAATCCCATCAGTTGTCTGATTTCATGAACAGATGTGGGCGATTCTCTGTGTTTTACCTGAACTTTGATTCTCGGCGAAATTGTTCCCAGCGGGTCCCTGTAAGCTATTAAGTACCCGTTCATATTTTTTCCGACATAATGTAGGGGTAAGCCCCTGTGCTTACCCCCTGTGTTCACGGCAACCGCAGGGGGTTGCCCCTACAAAAAATTGTGAACGGTTACTTATATCAACGCCGCCGTCTTTGCCTCTCGGTGAAACAAAGGGTGTGTAATAGCCCATTCCGCGAAGCAATGCAGCAGATAACTCCTGAAATTCATAAGGGTTTACCGATCCGATATATTGTTCGAGTCCTTCGATTGCAATCTGTTCGATCTGGTCTATTGTAACAGCCTGTTCTTTGGTTTCAGCCAATTGTTCATCATCTTGAATTTCATTCTCCCCTTTATTTTCTCTCTTCCATTTGATATAAGCCTCTCTTCCGGCATTGAACAGACCGATTTCACCTAAATCTATAGCCTTTTCTCCTTCAGGCGTCAAATACCATACGCTTTTCTTTTTTATCAGAAAACCGGCTTTTACGTTGTCAATACTGAAAAATTGAAGGATTGACTGCCATCTGATATTTCCTGATTTTTCATAGGTTGATTTCGCCCAGTCATCTAATGTCAGATTGTCCCTTATTTTCTCTATAAGTTCACGCCCGCTTAACTGCCCTCCGTTTTTTTTTAAAATGTTGAAAGCTGTAAAAATCAATTTGGCTGCCAAACCGTGTGATCTTGATAACTTCCTGTTTTCCATATTTTCACCATAAGTCATTTTTATTCAAACACTTTTATATCTCTCTGTCTGATCCGACAGTTGGTTCTGTGTTCTTTTTAATCATATTTTTTAATTCTTCAATTTTCAGCGGCGGGTTTTGCTTATGCAACATTGCATGGCAATTTGGGCAGACAGGACGTAAATCATTAATCGGGTCAATCTGATATAACTGTCCTATTTGCGATACAGGTATCAAATGGTGAACATGGATAAATCCTTTTCCTACTTCCCCATAGAATTTTTTAAAATCTGTTTCACAAACAGAGCAGGATAATCCCCAATATTCAACACATAACTGCCGTGCTTTTGGATTACGCTCATAAGAATTTATTGTAACTGTCCGTTTTATTCCTTCTGTCAGTCCTTCTAAATTACTTGTTGGCAACTCATCGGCAAATTGAATTTCTCCTGTCAATTGACTTGTTTTCAAAGCTTCCGCAAGTTCGGGCTTCATCTGCCAAACAAAATATTTTCCATCATCCCAACCGTTAAAAAATAAATCCCAGAATTTATATTTTCTATTGCTACGCTCTGTAAATTCAATATCATAATATTGGGCGATTCGTTTGGCATATCTGCCTATTTCAAGATTTAAGGGACCATGAGGAGATTTCCCTTTGTAGCCCAAAATCACTCCGATTTGACTTGCATAAGCTTTATGCCCTTCAAAAGCATAAAGAGTCTGGAAAATTGATAAATCAAGCTCTTTTGTCAATTCTCTGTTTAACAAGATTTCAGTCCATTGTGTTTTTGTCAAGTCGGTTGCCATTATTCTCTTCTTTCGTACTTAAAATTATCCCAGCCAATTTTCTAAATTCAAATCTTCAATATTTTCAAAGTGTTTTATATTATCAGTAACAAGTATTGCATTATCAGCTAAGGCAATTGCCGCAATCAGCATATCAGCCTCACCTATGGGACGACCTTCCACTGTTACGCCGATTTTCGATCTCGGTGAAAATCTGCTTCAGACTGTTGTCTTCTGACCATGAGCCGCATAATTTATCAGCCAATCTTCGCTTTTCTTCCAATGACAAGGGCTTGACTCTGTCAGGTAAAGCACGATCCTTACGAAGCTCACGCTGCCATTCGACAGGGTCGTCGATATGGGCTAAAGCCTTTCTTTCTGCCATACGCTGAAGAATGTCCGCGGCGCGCTGCCCTTGTTTTTGAATTTGTAAAGAGATTCTTTCTTCTTTGACAATTTCCTGTACCAACATTTGCAGTAACTGCAATTTGTCGGTGTGTGAAAGTGCTTTCATTTCAGTATTGATGATAGTAAGAGACATTCTTATTCTCTCCCGCTTCTTATAGTCATGCAGGTCGGGTTGAGGAACGAAACCCGACATATTCTGCAGAACGGGTTTAAA
>DYRK01000589.1 GCA_020718785.1 Desulfatirhabdium butyrativorans
CGGGACTGCCGGTTTCCTTTACCAGCCTGACGCCCTCGGTCGTTACAGTCAGCGGAAGCGCCGTATATATCGTGGGAGCAGGTACGGCGGTCATTCAGGCATCGCAGGGCGGCGGAGGCGGTTATTATCCGGCAGGGGCTGTGAATCAGAGTTTTTCGGTCAGCAGAGCCGATCAGAGCATTTCTTTCGGACCCTTAGCCAACCGGACTTTCGGCGATAATCCCTTTACTATCGGCGCAAGCGCAAGTTCGGGACTGACGGTTTCTTTCAGCAGTTCGACCCCATCGGTTGCCACGGTCAGCGGTACTACGGTGACAATAACCGGATCGGGAACTGCTACTATCACCGCTTCGCAAGGCGGAAACGCAAATTACAATGCGGCTCTGAATGTTACGCAGACCCTTACGGTTGCAGGCAAGCCCCAGACCATCGGCACAGTTACCTTTACGCCGGAATTGCCCGCTGTAGCAAATGTGGGAGATTCCTTCACCGTGAACGCAAGCTCCTCTTCGGGTCTGCCCGTATCTTTTACTACGAGCAATCCGGCGGTAGCAGCAGTCAGCGGAAACACCGTAACCGTTACGGGCCCTGGTTCCGCAAGCATCTGTGCGGTTCAATCCGGAAACTCGTACTACAGCTCTGCTCCGAATATCTGCTATCCGGTCAGCGTAAATTCGCCGCCGGTCATTACCGAAGGCAGTTCTGTAACTGTTACTATGGATGAAGGCGGCTCTCCGAGAGCTTTCAGCCTGACTTTGAATGCTACAGATGCCGACAATGACACATTGACTTGGGAAATCAGCAGCCCGGCAAGCTACGGCACTGCTAGCGCAAGCGGAACCGGTTCGGCAAAGATGATTTCTTACAGACCTTCGGATTCTCAATGGAACGGCTCGGATTTATTCGAAGTCAAAGTCTCTGACGGAAAAGGCGGCTCTGCGAAGATCATGGTCAATGTCCGAATCATGGCTGTCAATGATGCGCCGGTTCTGGATACGAGCTATGATCCCAAACTGAACGACATTGACGAAGATGCGGTCAGCAATATCGGCACGAGCGTTGCTCAGATCATTCCCAACGGTTCTATCAGCGATGCAGACGGAGCGGCGGTCAAGGCAATTGCCGTCACGGAGGTGGACAATACCAACGGCGTATGGGAATACTCGGCTAACGGTTCTACATGGAAAAATTTCAGCGATATCCGGGGCGCAGCAGCCAATATCAAAGATCAGGCGCGCCTGCTTAGTGATACTTACAGCATCTGCTTTGTTCCGAATGCGGATTACAACGGATTGGCGACTTTCACGTTCCGGGCTTGGGACAAAAGCGAGGGCATGGCAGGCGGTTCCGCAGATACCCGCATCAACGGCGGATCCACAGCCTTCAGTTCGGCTGAAGATCATGTTAGTATTACGATAAAAGCGGTGGATGATGAGCCGAGGGTGGAAAATCCCATTTCCGACATCACGGTTTTGGAAGATTCCGCCCCGACTCAGATCAGTCTCGGCGATGTGTTTAGCGATGTGGATAATGACCTTAATCTCATCAGCAAAGAAGTCGGAACCATTGTATTCGAAACCACTCAGCCGATTCTGGAAGCGAAAATCACCGGAATATCGGGAAATACGCTGACGCTGACCTATCTGCCCAATCAGAACGGCGTGGCAACGGTTACGATTATCGGCAAATCCGGAGGCTTGTCCGTGAGCCATGAATTCAGCGTAACTATAGTGAATCAATTGGATGCTGCTATTCTGCCGGTGCTGGATCCTTATCAATTCCCGGTTCTCACGGCTATCAACGAGGATGAATTCAATTCTAAGGGAAATACGGTGGACGAAATTCTGCCTCCGGGATTCATCACTCACCCTGACGGATTGAATGTCCGCTCGATTGCCGTAACCGGCGTGAACAATCTGCGGGGAAAATGGCAGTATTCCTTGAATAGCGGTTCTACATGGCAGGATTTTTCTTCGTCTTTCGGCACGGTAGTCGTAATGAACGACAAAGCCCGGCTCCTGACCGGCGATCACCGGATCCGCTTTGTTCCGAAAGCAAATTATTACGGAACTGCCCGCTTCACGTTCAAGGCTTGGGACATGACCGACGGCTCTGCTCCGGGCAGCGTTGTAGCAGCGCAGACTACGGATACGGTAAAGGCTTTCAGTCTGGGAACAGCCGAGGCAGTCATTACCGTAAAGCCTGTGGATGATGCGCCGATAGTCATTTCTCCGATAGACGATCAGGTGGTGTATCGAGGTGAAACTTCCCGAAGTATTACTTTGTCAAGCGTATTCTCGGATATAGATACGGATCCGGCAAGTATTACGAAACAGGTGATCGAGAACACGGACCGGACTTTAGTAGAAACGAGCGTTCAGGATAATCTCCTGACCCTGAATTTCAAGGGAAAATACGGCTCCGCAGTGATTTCGGTGCTTGCGCTTTCCAATGGAAAAATGGTCAGAGATTCTTTTGTCGTGACCGTGAAGGATGAAGACAAACCTTCGAGCGGAAGTATTACTACGGATCCGGACGGCAATCCGATTGTTACCCGATTCCCGCAATTGTCCGGAATAGCCGAAGATGATGTAACTAATCCGGGAAATACGGTGGCTGAAATCTTTGAGGGGAATGTTTTGTCAGATGTCTCTTTCTTCAAAGATACGGATGGCGATCCGATTACAGCCATTGTCGTAACCGGCGTGAACAACCGCATCGGAATCTGGCAGTATTCTCTCGATGACGGTGAGACATGGAAAAATTTCACTACGGTCAGCGACAATTTCGCATACATTGACAATGCGGCTCGGCTTTTGACGGGCGACGACCGAATCCGTTTTGTTCCCAAAGCGAATTACTACGGTAAATCTTCTCTCAGCTTCCGGGCATGGAACGAAGAAGGAATTGCCGGGGGAACGCTGGATATCTCTTCTTTGGGCAAAAGCAGTCCGAATATCAGTCTGACTAAAGATGATGCAGATATCGAAATTGTTCCTGTGGATGATCCGCCCTCGGTAGTCAATCCGATCAAAGACATTGTTTTGACCGAGGGCGAGGCGATTACGGACAGACAGATCAGCCTCTCGAAAGTCTTTACGGATGTGGACGATGATCCTGCGCTGATTACCCTGTCTTTGGCAAGTAATACGAATTCGGATTTTGTGACGGCAAGTATCTCTAAAGGCATTCTGTATGTGAAATTCCTTCAGGGCGATGCTTACGGTCAAGCAATCATAACCGTTAGTGCGACTTCTAACGAAAAAACAGCGGATGACAGTTTCATGGTTTCGGTCAGTGAGCCGAACAGTGCGCCGATTTTGGATACTAAGCCTTCTCCGGCATTGACTTCTTTGAAAGAAAATTCCGAAGAAAATACCGGGGACAGCATTGCAGAGATTGTGGCGGACGGTTCAATTTCGGATATGGACAGCGAGGGCGAATCTCTCAAAGCCATTGCCGTAACCGGCGTGGATAATACGCATGGAATTTGGCAGTATTCTTTGGATAGCGGCATGACGTGGAATGACTTCAGCCCGATCCGAGGGCAATTCGTTACTATCGAAAACGAGGCATTGCTCTTGGACGGAAGCCTTGACGGAGATGAAACTCAGCGGATACGCTTTGTGCCGAATGCCGATTATAGCGGCTCTGCAACATTTGCATTCCGGGCATGGGA
>DYRK01000590.1 GCA_020718785.1 Desulfatirhabdium butyrativorans
GGACGCGAATGAACGCTAAATTCAGAAAAAGATATTCCAACTCACTCCGGTTTCTGTCCGAGCGTGATTCTCTGCGTTTTTCCATGACATATCCAGCGTGATGCTGTTGTTCCGATTAAGTTGGACGCGCTGGGATAAGGAAAGCGTATCTTCTCGATAACTGTCGCCGAGTCCGAAAAACACGCTTCTTGCGGATAAATGGCATTTCCATGAAGGATTGACAGTTTTCAGAATGCCCGCGGAAAATCCTAGTCCTAGCGCATAGCCTTCTCGATATGCGCCGCCGATATTGAGTTCCGGCTCCGCGAAGAGATAACACAATCCGGGATATTCGTGATACGCAGCAAGCCCCGCGCCGGCATTGAGCCGATATACTAAAGAATCCTCACCCTCGGACAGAGTTTTCCGCACAAAGCCGGTATTGGCTTTCCATGAATAAGGTTTGAAAAAATCATCCCGCGGGGAAACGGAAACAATATCAATAAAATTTAAAGATTCCAATAACAGATTATTATCATTGGGATAATATCTTAATTTTGTTGCCCCGAATTCGATTTGAATTCCCTCGTTATATCCGTAATCCGTATCCAGCAGGCTGCTGAACACGGGACGGTAGCCAAGCTCCACAAAAGATTCTCCTTCCCGGATGCCCGCGGCAATACTGAGTTTTTTCGATTCATGAACCGCGTCCGGACGAGGCGGCTCCGGGATATCGTACAATTCCTCTTCCGCTTTTCCCAATTTGCTCCGCGCTTTCAATGCTTTCAGAAACAGCGGCTGATATTCCTCTTTGGACAATTTTTTCCGAGCATAGAGATATTGAATATATTCCGCCGCGAGGTCTGCGATTTTCATCTGTTCCTCTTTATCGGGAATAACAGGAAAAATATGCTCCGGCTCAATTTTCGATTTTACAATATCCAGCGCGAGTTTGCGGCTTTCCTCGCTTAACAGAGAAAGTTTGTATTTGATTTTTGTGGCTTTCGAGGGACGATAAGCTGCGTCTTCGGCGATCAGTCCCTCTGCTTTCATGGCTTTGATCGTGTCAATCGGCAATACCCAGAAAGAAAAGCGCTCGCTCAGATTCAATGACGGTCTTGCGGATTCCAAAAGAAAGAGAATATTGTAAGAGCAGTTTTCATCGAAAAAATAATAGTCCGAATAGATTTTCTGAAGCTCCCAGAGATGCAGCACCAATTTTCGGACTTCGGCACGCGTCAGATTCAAGGGATATTCCCAAATATCGCGCTGGCTGATGTCGCTGTATTCCTGAATTTTCTGATAATAGGGCAGAATCGAATAATAGCCTTTGTAAAAGCCGAACAGTCCTTTGACCGCAAAAAACAGACCGTTGGTTTCATCGGTGATTGCCGCGTAATTCACGGCATGGGAAAGGAGTTTGCTTTTCTGACCGGTCTCAATATTTATCAGCGTATGACCGAACATGGAGGCAGGGCTGTTCATATAATAGGTAGGAAAAACAATAGTCAGGGATTCGGGATGAACATCCTTGATCACCTGATTGAATTTTTCGCATTCGGATTTCGGAAGTTTTGACGCGTCAATCTCCAGTTTTTCTTTCAGCCATTCATATCTCGCGATAAAACGGCAGATCGGATGTTCCTCTTCATTTCCGCTGTTTTTCCTGAAAAATGCTCGGATCGTGGCTTCGAGTTCGGATTGCGGGTTCGATTTTCCGTCCGAAGCGAGAAAGAAAAGGGGATCATCTATCAGGCTTTCCCAGCCGGAAAGTGTTTTTTGATAATGAAGCAGAACCTGCCAGTATCGTTCTTCATGGAGCTTTTTTTCACTCGCGGAGCGGATCAGTTCTTCCGCATAGCCCGAATCTTCCGCAGGACATAATGAGGCAAAAATCAGCGTCAGGAGCAGGAAGGCTGCAAAAAATAAAGGAGATACAGACAGTTGTCCGCATCTCCTGAAATCATGCTGCAAAAAAATACGCACCGTTAGATTTTCTGAGCAATCACAGCGATCTTTTTGATGACCTGTTCGTGGGTCACTTTCGCCGAGGGATAAATATTGTCGAAATTGCTCTGAAGCGCGCTGTAGAGTTTTTCCCGCCGATCTGCCGGGACCTGAATGATTTCAGCAAGAGTATCCAGCGATTCGCCTTTTCCCGAAGCAATATCCACCGCGAGCGTATCCATATTTTCGGATACGAATTTGTTCAGTTTTTCGTTCTCCACCCATGCCTGAGGACGTTCGCATCCCAGCGTACCCGAAGTAATACCGAAAGTCTGATTTCCGAAGAAGCCGTTTGTAGTTGCGGCAAAAACTTGAGTTACAAGACTGTCCTGTCCCTCAAAGACCATGGAACCCAGTCCGCATCCGCAGTTATTCCGAGGACCTGCCGCGGAAGCCACGCTTACGACCAGCAAAGACACGACCACCGCCATCATAATTTTTTTCATCTTTCATCTCCTTTAACGCGTTTAAAAAGTTTAAGTATCAAAAAACCTCTGTTGCCCTTTTATCATATTTGAATTAATTTGCAACAAAGAATAAACATTCTGTAATTTTTTTTGCCATGAAAATGGCATATCATTACAACAAATTGAATTTTATTAAAAATAACCCGTAGGGACACGCCGGCGGCGTGTCCTCGTGTCCATAAATCCGGAGTGCAAAAATAGAGCGCAGCATATTTCATATTTCAGAAATCCGGAGTGCAAAAATAGAGCGCAGCGATTTTTTGCATATTTCAGAAATTTCGGCATGGTGCAAAAAACCGTTGCGCTCTATTTTTGCACTCCTCCCCGGAGAAAGGAACATGGACAGTAAATCCGATAAGCGTGCGGCAAAAGTGCTGTTGGCTGATGATGAAGTCTCCTTTGTCGAGACGATGTCCAAACGTCTGAATTTAAGAAATTTTGATGTTCTCACGGCATTTGACGGGGATCGGGCTTTGGAACAGATTGAAAAGCGTAAAGATATTGAGGTAGTTATCCTTGATATCCGGATGCCGGGAAAAGACGGTATCCAAACGCTCGCGGAGATCAAGCAGAAAAATCCGCTGGTACAGGTCATTATGCTGACCGGTCACGGCGATGTATCGCTGGCAGTGGAAAGCATGAAATCCGGAGCATTCGACTATCTGACAAAACCCTGCGATATCTCTCAGATTGTTTCGGCAATTGAGTCCGCCGCGTCCGAATATCGAAAATATAATTATGAAATCAATATCATAAATATGAGACCCTATATTTCCGCACGGGAAAAGAGAAAACTGATTGCCGCGGTGGAAGCCGCGGCAGGCAGAAAAAACCCGGATTAAGACGGGTGGGCTTTGGAGGATTCGCCGGTGGGCTTTGACGGGTTCGCCGCCGGCGAACCCCTACGAATAGGATTTTTTAAGGCGATGGGATAAAAAACATCTTGCTATTTGAAATAAGTGTGCTAAATAAGATTCACTTTATGAAGGAGGTCTGTAAATGGGGAAAAAAAGAAGAGAGGCAATTGAGGTTATATGCCCCAAGTGTGACCGTACCGAAATTGTGTATGTACCCATAGAAGAAATACCCAAATGCTCGGACTGCAATACGCAGATGGTCATTCGGGAAATACTGACCGAAGGAAAACGGGACTGAAAGGATGTGTTGGGTTTCGTTCCTCAACCCAACCTACTCCTGGACGAAAATGGTAGGTTGGGTTGAGG
>DYRK01000591.1 GCA_020718785.1 Desulfatirhabdium butyrativorans
CAGACACATACAGCATCCTTGCCGCTTTCCTTTATTCTGAACATTGCCTTGTCTGCCAGCGTGAGCAGTCTGGTCATATCCGCGGCATCGTCAGGACAGGTTGAAATTCCGAAGCTGGCTCTGAGGCTGACCTGATATCCTTTTGAGGAGAGATAAACAGTCCCGCTCATCCGCTCCCGGATTTCCTCTGCTTTTTCAACAGCCTGAGCTTTGTCAAAGCCCGGCAGCACCACAACAAACTCATCCCCGCCGTAAGCCACTCCGTAAGCAGGATCGGCTATGCTCTGCCGGATGGTTGCGGCAACTTCCTGAATCGCCTGACTGCCGTTGAGATGTCCGTAGGTATCCACCACTTTCTTGAAGTTGTCAATATCCATGAAAATCAGGGAAAAAGGCCTACCGTCCCGGGAACTGATTTCAAGCAGTCCGGCAAGGGACTGGTAGAGATATCGGGTATTGTAAAGCCCTGTAAGATTGTCGTGAACCGCCAGATATCGGAATGTCTCCTCACTGTGCCTGAGTTCTTCTTCGGCAAGCTTATAGGCAGTATGATCCACTGCAATGCCTTCCGCAAAAGGATCATCAGGATTTTCGCTGTTCAGACGGACATTGAGCAGAACCCATGCCGCTTCACCGTCCCTGCGTCTGATTTTCAGCTCATAATTCGTGATGCTGCCTTTTCTTTTCAGGACTTCCATCACCTTTGCGCGTTCATCGGGATAATAGTAAATTTTTTTGTCCGCGTCCTCGGTTCTGAGAAGTTCTGCCGGCGAGTCATATCCCAGAATACGGGAATATGCCGGGTTTGCCCTGATGATTTTTCCTGAAAACGTACTTTGGAACATGCCCTGAAGCGCGTTTCTGTACATATCCCTGTAACGTTTCTCTGCCTGTCTCCGTTCAGCGATTTCTTTGCTGAGCTGTTCGTTTATTTTTTTCAGTTCATTCTTTGACCGGCTGAGTTCGAGATGGGTTTTGACTCTGGCAAGCAGTTCGGCTTCGTTGAAAGGTTTGGTCACATAATCCATCGCGCCGATTTTAAGTCCTTTTGCCACACTTTCGCCGTCTGCAATGGATGATAGAAAAAGAATCGGTATCTCTTTGCTTTCCTCACTTATTTTCAACTGCCTGCAAACTTCGAAGCCGTCCATTCCCGGCATGATGATGTCGAGCAGAATCAGGTCAAAGCAATATTTTCTGACTAAAGAAAGCGCGGTCAGGCCGTTTCTGGCAACACTCAGTTCATAGCCCTCGTTCTTTAAAATACAGGATACCATTTCCAGATTGACCGGCGCATCGTCAACGATCAATACTTTGTAAGCTTCATTATTTTCACACATCTCTGCTGCGAATCCGTTGTTTTTTTCATTAGTGGGTTCTTGCCGAAACGATTTTGAAAATCGTTTGTTCTCCATGCTCAGGCGGTCCCGTAAAACGCCTAAGCTTAAAATAGACGCAAATCGTTTTTTTCCAGATAATTTGAAAAATTGTCATACTCGGCAGATCGAAAAGTTTTCCCGGAAATGCCAGCTTGGGATTTGTCAATCCCAAGCTGGCATTTCCGGCGACGAAGGATAAAAATGACCGTCAATCCGCCGGGAGCGGCCGGGGAACCGTAAAACGCCCAAGCTTAAAATAGACGCAAATCGTTTGTTCTGCATTCTGATATGTCGCTGATGCCCGTCATAAAGTTTACAATGTTCCGACAGATTTTCTGTCAATATGCCGCTGATTTCAAATCCTGTCAACAGAGCATTCGCTCCGAGGCGAAATCTTTTCATTACATCTTGCTTTATGAGGGCAATTGCGGTAAACCCCTTGAAAAATATTTTGCTAAAGGCGGTCTCGTATAATGAAACACCTTGTTTCTGCAATACAGTTTCTCAGCATCCTGCCCCTGGGGAAATCAGCCTGTTTTGAACCCAAAGAAATGATAAAATGGTTTCCTGTGGCAGGACTTATTCTGGGCGCGATGCTTTCGGTATTTGATCTCGCGGTTTCAATATGCTGGACCGAACCCGCGGCAGCAGTTCTCGATGTTATTTTTCTTGTGATTGTAACCGGCGCGCTCCATATAGATGGTCTGGGAGACACGGCTGACGGTCTTTACGGTAGCAGACCCGTGGAAAAAGCTTTGGCGATTATGAAAGACAGCCGAATCGGGGCAATGGGTGTCGCGGCAATAATCTGCGGTCTGGCTGTGAAATGGGCCGGCATCATGAGCATAGACAGATACCGCTCCCTTTTCCTTCTGATTATCCCCGCGTATTCAAGAGCCGGTATGATATTCGGTTTCAGATTTCTGAAATACGGAAGGTCCGAAGGGGGAACCGGTCATGCTTTTTTCGGAGAACCCTTGAAAAATTCGGCTTTTTATATGCTGATTATTCCGGTAAGTCTTTCGCTTTTTGCAGGATGGAGAGGTATTTGGCTAAACCTGATATTTGTCCTTTTCGTGGTCATGATTCTGATTTTTTATAAAAGGCGCATGGGATGTATTACCGGCGACATGCTCGGGGCAATGTGCGAAGCAACTGAATCTGTTCTTTTTCTGATGATTTCTGTTCAATTATGAAAGGGCGGACATAATGATAAAGGGTCACGGCGGCAATATTTATGACTTGGCACATCGGCTCGGATGCCTGAGGTCCGAAATTATTGACATGAGCAGCAATGTCAATCCCCTGGGGCCTCCGCCGGGACTTACAGCTTTTCTGACAGAAAATATCGCGGCTGTGACGGCACTGCCTGAAGCAGATGCCGAAGAAGCGGTCCGTGCCTTTGCAAAAAGATACAATGTCTGCCCTGAATGTGTGCTTGCAGGAAACGGAACTACGGAAATTATTTATACGGTTCCCCGCGCGCTCGGAACCCGGCAGGCATGTATTCTTGGTCCGACCTACAGCGACTATGCGGACGCATGTCTCATGCACGGTGTTCAATATAAATATCTCATTGCAGACGAAGCTCTTGAATTTAAACATGATACAGACAGAGTTCGGAAAAAGATCAGGGGGGCGGATACGGTTTTTATCTGCAATCCCAATAACCCTACCGGGGTGCTGATACCCTCGGATGAGCTGGAATTTCTCTGCAAAACTCATTCTGATATTCGCTTTGTAATAGACGAATCCTATCTGCCTTTTGTCGGAAACGGCGAGGCTGAAACCATGCTGAACCGCGGTCTTCCCAATGTCTTAGTGTTGAATTCGATGTCCAAAATTTTCAGGATTCCCGGACTGAGAATCGGCTTTCTGATCGCGTCCGAACCGCTCATTGAAAAATTCAGACATTATTCACTCCCGTGGAATGTAAACAGTCTGGCTCATGCCGCGGTGATTTATCTGATGACTCAGGAGGCTGAAAGCGACGCGTTTATTGCAGCCACGAGAACTTTTCTTGAAACTGAGAGAAAGCGCTTTGCCGAAATGCTCGGAACCGCTTCCGGTTTCCGGCTTTTTCCCAGTGAGACGGACTTTATCCTGATCCGGCTGCTTGAAAAAAAAGCCGATGAGGTCTGTGCTTATCTGGCACAAGATAAAATACTCATCAGAAATTGTGCCAACTTCACGGGGCTTTCGGACAGCTTTATCCGAATTTCATTGAAAACACAGGAAATAAACGATATGTTAGCGGAAAAGATGTTGCGGTTATGACTACGTTTCTGTTTTT
>DYRK01000592.1 GCA_020718785.1 Desulfatirhabdium butyrativorans
GGAGATAATACTGTGCCGTATATCTCCGACCGATGACGCAGTGAAAATTAATTTCTGGAAGTCTGTAACTGGTTATGTCAATAATTGAGGTTATAGAATATGACAAAAATTGATAAGCCTTATATAAAAGGCCGGGTTAAAGACTGGTTGCAACGACTTGCAGCTTTGTATTCTTTTGTAGAGAGGACTTTGGAAAATTCTGAAAATATCGAATGTAAATCAACTAATCACATGACTATGTATGAAGAATTAATGCAGAAGTCCGATGTGGAACCTGAAAGGGTTCCAATTCTCGATATCTATAAAAACAAAACAGTTATTGCCTCATTTAAGCCTGTAGGATTGTGGGTTGTCGGTGCGAATGGAAGAGTTGATATCCTCACAAAATCTGGCGCGTTTATATTGGTTGATGTTGCAGACAAAGGTAAAAAGTCGGATTGGAAAGTATACACACCCCGAAATAGGAGAAAGGGAACAGATTTTGACGTTACATTCATTGAAGAGCTGGTGAAAAATCAATGAATATATTCGATGAACTTGAAGCTCAATATAACGAGATTGATAATCAATATTCTTCAACAGAATTTGAAGCAAGGCGTAGGGGATGGACGAAAAAAGAAAGAAAGTACCAACGAAAAAGAGAAATTAATGATCAAGCATATTTTTTGTTTATGTTTTCCAGATTGGAAGATAAAATCAGAGAGGAAAGCTCAAAATTAATTATAAAAAAGAAAGCGTCTATCTCTTCCTGGAAACATAAAGCCGCTTGGGAAATACTTCCTGATTCACCGGGTGCAGAATTGCATTTTAAAAAGCGTTTAGCTTTATTGGTCGAAAAAGGTACTGGCGACTTTAACTTAGTATCTGATTATTATAAGGAGCGAAACTCAATTGCTCATGGCGGCAACTTCAATCATCCAATTAGTATGCCGACGGTTATATCTGAGTTTAAAAGACTTTATAAACTAATGAAAGTATAAGGCATTCTTACCGCCATCATAATCTGAGCCTTCTGAATTTTTGAATTCTCTGTTTCGCAACGGATAATCGGATTCTTCATTTCTTCCCAAGCGGCAAAATCCTGAGATACCATTTTTTGCTTTCAGGCCGAGGCTCTGTTTCCGGAGGTTTGCTGACTTTGGGATAGCTGTCTGCCATCTTTTCTCTGAGCCTTGCCTGACGGACTTCCGGTTTTTCAATACCGTCTAAAAGTTGAGTTATATTGACTTCTTCTATGGAAAGCTGACAGGTCTGGGTTTTTTTCTGCTTTTCCTCGCACTTGAGCAGAAAGTTATAATCAAAACGATATTCGCAGCCCTGAGTACAGGCACATGGAATTTTCTCTTTGAAGCGGATCTTTTTTATGGTGCTGTGGAGGCTGTCAAAATGGGAACGGATCTTCGCGAGAAATTCTTTTCTCTCCGGACCTTTGATCTGTACTGCCGCAATTTTGGTAAAAAGACTGACCTTGATCCTTGCTTCGCTCCTCGCATATTTGAAGTATGCTCCCTCACGCCAGCAGAGATATTTTCCGTCCCGCTGAATCACAAACCCGTGCATCCGCACAATCAGGCGGGTAATAAGACCTGCGGGGAGAAAATCATAGTGATACTCGAACCGGAGACAATCTTCCGGATTCCAGCCGTATTCTGCTTCGTTTACCGGCAGAAGTTCCGCGACAATATGCCCCTTTCCTTCGCCGATGGGAAAAGCCAATTCGAAATTTGCCATCAGGCGCAGTACAGTGGCGTATTTATCCGGAGGATACAAGGTCTGATCCGTCCATATATCCTTTAAATCACTCTCATACAGAATTCCGTTTCTCTGCTGCACGGACCGGGCATCCAGCACTTTATAAACTGCGTCGGTTCCCCACTCCGGCTTCAGGATAATCGTATCTTTCAGCAGCGAGTCATCCTGAAAATGCAGAATAATTCCAAGATCATGCAGATAGCGGCTCAGGGTTCTTGCCTCGCTTTCTCTGATTCCGCGCGCTTCGCATAACTTCAGGTAGTCGTCATAGAGCATCTGATACCGGCCGTCGGTTTCCAATGTCCGGCGCACCGTAAGCCATGAAGGGGGCCAGAACGTCCCCATAAGCGGCAGTTTCCATGCCTGTTCCCGGAGAAGTTTCCTCAGCCCCCTGACTCCGACGCCTTTTTTGGCGCTGACCCGTCCTGATACTGCCAGTTGGGGACAGCGTTTCTTCAGTTCCTTGAAATTGAGATATTTGACTCTCTCGTCCGATTTGTTCATCACCAGCATGACAGGGCTGTCTTCTGCAAAGGTTTCGATGGTTTTGAGCCAGTAGTCAATCCGGCCGTACTCTTCTTCCTGCCGGGCATCCCAGACTAAAAGATACAATGACCGCCGTGTCAGGAAAAACTGATGGGTGGCGTGATAAATCTCCTGCCCCCCGAAATCCCATATATTTAAAGTTACCCGCTTGTCCGGATCTTTCGGCGCGCTGATTTCCCATGGATAAATATCAATGCCTTCGGTGCTGGGTTCTTCATCCGAATACTCATCACGTATCAGCCGTCTGATCAGACAGGTTTTGCCCACTCCGCCCTGTCCCACCACCAGAAGTTTCCCTTCATACAGGGTCTGCCCGCCCTCATCCATTTTCTTCAGATAATCCATAGTTGCGGATATTCCCTGGTTTACAATCTCTACCGGCGGAAAAGTCAGAGGATTGTCTTCCACTTCGAGACGCTTCAGTTTTTTCAGCTGTGCAATTTCTCTGGGAATTTCACTCAGCAGATTGCATTTTATATCCAGATAGAAAAGATTCTGAAGCTGCCCGATTTCTTTGGGCAGCGAGATAAGCTGATTATATCCGGCATGGAGATAAATGAGATTTTTAAGGCGCGCGATTGTTTTGGGCAGTTCGATCAGCCGGTTGAAGCTCAGATTCAGAAAGGTCAGGTTTTCAAGATAAGTGATATCTTCGTTTACTTCACTCAGCTGATTGTTTTTCATATCCAGCTGGGCAAGATTTTTAAGCTGGCCTATACCTTTGGGGAGTTCAGCCAACTGATTGCTCATCACATAGAGCTGAGTGAGATTTCTGAGATGGATGATTCCGCAGGGCAGTGCAGTGAGCTGATTGAAATTCAGATTAAGCTGGGTGAGGTCTTTAAGACAGGCAATCTCTCCGGGAAGTTCGGCAAGCTGATTGTCTTTCAGGTTAAGAGAACTCAGATTTCTGAGATATTCGAATTCCCCGGGCAGCCGGGCAATCTTATTTGAACTCAGGTCCAGCACCCTTAGCTGTCTGATCTGTGCAATGTTTTCGGGAATCCCGCTCAGACGGTTGCTTACTATATGCAGATGGGTAAGATTTCTGAGCTGGAAAACCGCTTCGGGTATTTCTCTGAATTTGTTGCAGCTCAGATTGAGATGAGTGAGATTCCTGAGCCGGGCAAAATTTCCGGGCAGTCCTGTCAGTTCGTTGTAGCTTAAATCAAGCTGCGTAAGATTTTCAAGCTCGGTAAATTCATCAGGCAGCCCTTCCAATTGATTGGAACTCAGATCCAGTATTCTGAGATTTTTAAGCTGTGCGATTTTTTTGGGGAGCTGTGTGACCCCGCGTTTGGACAAATCCAATCTGATCCCCTGATGTTTTTCTGTATCGGAAATACTTTTGAGAATATCTTCTCGGTTCACT
>DYRK01000064.1:0-1169 GCA_020718785.1 Desulfatirhabdium butyrativorans
GGGGCTTGGGAACGAGGAAAAAAGGGGGATTCACGCACTGACTTTAAGATGAGTTATTATTACAGATACAGGAAACAAAAACAAGCTGTTTTACCGTTTCCCCACTTGACATTTGACGATGACAATTTATTATAAGATATGTTTAATAATTACTAAAAGAGGGGCTGATGGCAAAAAAAGTCTATATTATCCTGGGCGCGTTTTTTTCGGCAACGGTATTGCTGACCGGATGCAGCGGATTCAGCAAGGCTAACACGAAATTGGAACAGAAAAAATATGATGAAGCCATACCGCTTTATCAGGAATACCTTCAGCAGCACCCTGAATCCGCGGAAGCACGCCGCAGCATGGGGATAGCCTATCTTAAAAGCGGACACCCGGATAAGGCTGCTGCCGAATTCAGAAGCATTCTGGAAAAAAAAATCAAAGACCCGTATTCGTCTCTGTATCTGGGTCTGGCATATCTGTACAAGGGAGATGTGGCTGAAGCCGTAACCTTTATGGAACAATTCAAAAACCCGAGGCAGCCGCTGGTTGAGGAAGAAATAAGGAATCAGATCAGGTTGTTGCAGACTGAACTGTCGGAAAAAAATCTGAGCGATGAGGATTTGACCGCAATTGCAGACCGCATTGAAAAGGCTGTGGAACTTGCCGTTGCAAGGCAGAAACAGGCGGACAGAGAAGCCCTTGATACAGATACGGAAGAAGATGACAGCGGCGGAAACGGAGGAGATGGCGGGGGGTGCGGGTGCTGATTTTAGATAAGATATTGAAGATAAAAAGAAATATACAGCAGGCGTAAAAAATTGCATTTTTTTTGAAAAAAGGTTGACTTTTGATTCACAGTGTGTCAAAAGACAGACTTGATATATGGGGATTGCAAAAAGACAGATTTTGCAAAAGAATAAAAAAATTGTTTCCCCGTATCGGAGGGATGGCCGAGGGGTTGATGGCGGCGGCCTTGAAAGCCGTTGTGTCCGCAAGGGCACCGTGGGTTCGAATCCTACTCCCTCCGCCATATAATGTTTTTACAGAATTTTATAAAACTGTAAAGCGGGTTTGAAACCCGCTCTACTGTGATAAAAAAACTGTAGAGCGGGTTTGAAACCCGCTTTACTGTGATAAAAAAACTGTAGAGCGGGTTTGAAACCCGCTTTACTGTGATAAAA
>DYRK01000064.1:1269-8693 GCA_020718785.1 Desulfatirhabdium butyrativorans
CCCGCTTTACTGTGATAAAAAAACTGTAGAGCGGGTTTGAAACCCGCTTTACTGTAATAAAAAAAACTGTAGAGCGGGTTTGAAACCCGCTTTACTGTAATAAAAAAAACTGTAAAGCGGGTTTGAAACCCGCTTTACTGTAATAAAAAAAACTGTAAAGCGGGTTTGAAACCCGCTTTACTGTAATAAAAAAAACTGTAAAGCGGGTTTGAAACCCGCTTTACTGTAATCGGAGAGATGGCCGAGAGGCCGAAGGCGCTCGCCTGCTAAGCGAGTGTAGGGCGAAAGTTCTACCCAGGGTTCAAATCCCTGTCTCTCCGCCACCATAAAAAGCAAAACCCGGTTATCCGAAAAGGATGGCCGGGTTTTGCAATTCTTCCCTATCTGTTAAAATAAAATGCTGTTTTTTCGCACACCCGGCGGTTACCGTAACAGAACTCAACCGTCCATTGTCCTGTTCCGTAAAGCCTAAGTTCCTCTCCCAATAAGGAATTGTAAGAACATCCGTTGCTGAACTCGCTGCGGGAGTCAGCCGCTTTCATTACGATGCTTCCGTCCGGCGCGTACCATGTGAATTCATAGTCTTTGCCGCCTTCGAAATTCTGATAATCCACCCATGCAAAAACCTCTGAGACCGTGCTGCCGAAATCAGTCCGGGAGACGGGCGAACCGCATTGTGCCGGGGGCGAAGCATCTGTCATCACAAATTTTACGATTTTGAATTCGGACTGAGAATTTCCGGCAATATAAGCAAACTGCTCTTCCCCGTATTTCTGACCGTCATAATAAAATCTGACCGTCCATGTCCCTGAACCGTATTCATCAAGCCTTCCCATCGGAATCTTTATCCATGAACATCCGCGGATTTCTGTGCCGACAGCCGTGCGGGTATCTTTCTGGGCAAGTTTTCCGTCAGGGCTGTACCACTCGAATGTGTAAGATTTGCCGGATTCCATGTTCTGGTAATCTGCCCATGCAATCAGGTCTTTGCCGGTAAAAGATGTCTGAGACAGCGGCACCTTGCACTCTGCGGCCGGTGTCTCCGCGGTGACAATTAAATTCTGCAAAGCAAAGGCTGTATTGTATTCATGCCGGATATAGCGGTCTTTCAGGATTGCGGTTCCCTTTTTACTGTAAGTGCCGTCGTAAGGAAGGTCCGAATACACTTCGATATCGGGGACAGAGACATGGAAAAAATTCACATCCACTCTGCCGCCCGCGTCAAACCAGATTTTCACAAAAAGATCGGGATTTTCCGTGCTTCCCCAGTTTACATCGGAAGGGCTTGCGTAAAAATGACCCCATACCACGGTATGACCGCCCGCGGTCGTATCGCTTCCTCCTTGTGACCAGACAGCCTCGATATTTCCTTTTTCAAGGGTTTTGATGACCGCAGCAATTCTGAGATCATTGATAATTGAGGAACCCGAGGGCTTTCCCGCGGGAAAATATCCCGAAGCCGGATTTCCGTCTTCGGCGTTGATCTCCATCCCGCTCTGACTGTCGCCGGTGTAATATTGACGGATATACCGCTGGGTCAGGGTCAGGGTGCCGTGCTGGTCTGCTGTGCCGGGAGCAGGATAGTCAGACCAGACTTCGATATCGGGAACAGAGACATGGAAGAAATTCACATCCACCCTGCCGCTGCGGTCAAACCAGATTTTGACAAACACATCGGGATTTTGCAGACTGCCCCAGTTTACATCCGAAGGGCTGGCGTAAAAATATCCCCAGATCACGCGGTCGCCAGCGGAAGTGGCATTTTCGCCGCCTTTCTGCCATACTGCTTCGATATTTCCTTTTTCAATAGTATGAACAACTGCCCGGATCCAAAGCGAAGAATCCGCTTTGTAGCCGGTCTCTCCGAATGCAGAAGCAGAAATCCCCGATGTTGCGGAGAACAGAAGAATAAATATCATCAGCTTTTTTATCATTATGTTGACCTCCTTATCAGATTGCCTTTACATATCTCAGTCGCCTGAGCAGCCTTCGAAAACAATTTCATCCGGCTGACTGTTTTTATAGACGATGAAGTAAAAGGCTTTCCATCGCTCGATACTTTCGATAAATTTTATAAACGATTCCGGATAGTGATCTGCCTGTTCCCGCGTGGGCTGTGCGGTTCCGAAACAGGCAAGCAGAATTTCTTCCGGAACAGGGGCGGCTTTTCCGAAATCCGCTTTGTCCGACAGACCGAAAATATCCATAACAGAATGGGTTCCGGATTCCGCATTGTGTTTCAGAAGTTCGTCAATCGTTGCCGGAAGCGGATCCGGCGGATCAATCAGCGGAATGTCCCTTAGAATACGGAGACATTCTTTCTCGGAATCACTAAGCTGATCCTGTGGTTCGGATTCAAGCTCTTCAAGGAATTTTTTGTTGATTTCCCACGGCTTATAGTAATTGCCTTCCCTGAACACTTTTTCTTTCAGGGACTGCAAAGCAGCCCCGATATCCGGCTGATACGGAACACTGTAAGTCCAGCCTGTTGCACCCATTGAATTGTCCTCCTTATCGAAAATTGTTTCCGGATTTATGGAACTTTCCGATCTGCTGATTATTATTCTTCTGCAGAAAATGCAAGCGATTTTGACTGAGGACGGAAAAAATCCCTTCCCGGCTGACGTCCGTTTCAATATCGGGAAGCCTGCGATGAAGAATTATGCTTGACAAGTGTAAAGTCATGCTTTATAGTAAATACAGTTTATCCGGTCCCCTCACTAAAATGAGGAAAAAAAATGATAAAAAGTTTTTTTCACAAAGGAGTGGAGGATTTTTTTTATGATGGAGAAAAAAAAGGAATTAATCCCAAACATGCCAAAAAACTGGAGAGAATACTGGAACGGCTTGACAGCGCGGAAGATATTGAAGATATGAGATACCCCGGTTCATCTCTTCATAAATTAGAGCCGAAAAATGAAGAAAGATGGGCGGTTTCTGTTAATAGAAACTGGCGTGTCACTTTTATCTTCAAAGACGAAGATGTCTTTGACGTAAATTATATAGATTATCACTGAGATAATCTCTTGGTAAACTGGGATAATTTTTTGGGAAAATGAGGTTAATTATATGAAACGGATACAGAAAAGACCACCCCTCCATCCGGGAGTGATATTAAAATATGATTATGTAGTACCCTTATCAATGTCGGTTACGCAGTTGTCCGAATATCTCGGAGCATCAAGGGTAACTGTATCCAAAATTTTGAATAAACGAACCTCTGTTACTCCTGATATGGCACTGCGTCTGTCCAGAGTATTTAACACAAGCCCGGGGCTATGGATGAACTTGCAGAAAAAATATGATCTCTGGTACGCGGAGCATCATACCACGGAATGGCAGAAAGCGCGGCCGTTTGAAGCATCATATATAACCCATCAATAATAATTACAAAAAATAAGTATGTAAAAAAATCGAAGATAGCTTAAAAGCTCTCTTTTTTATTTTATGGGCTTTTCCCTGTTTCGTGAACACAGACGCAACTATCTGATTCCGAGAATGATTCCCCGCGGCACAGCCGGCACCGGTCATCGTTGCACATCTGACATGAAAAGCAGTCTTTGCAAGGATGCTTTTTGATGTCCGTTTCTTTTTCAGGAACATAAACTTTTCCTGTGACGCCGGGAATTGTTTCAAAAGGCATATTCCGTTCTCCGCTTTTTGGCAGGGTCAGGACACGCCGCCGGCGTGTCCCTACGGGTGAAATCCACCATAACTTTTCCTGTGACGCCGGGAATTGTTTCAAAAGGCATATTCCGTTCTCCGCTTTTTGGCAGGGTCAGGACACGCCGCCGGCGTGACCCTACGGGTGAAATCCACCATTTTTACTGCTCGCAAGCTACCGGTCATCGTTGCACATCTGACATGAAAAGCAGTCTTTGCAAGGATGCTTTCCGATATCCGTTTTTTTTTCAGGAACATAGACCTTTCCTGTGACGCCGGGAATTGTTTCAAAAGGCATATCCATTCTCCGCTTTTTGGCAGGGTCAGGACACGCCGCCGGCGTGTCCCTACGGGTGAAACCCACCATTTTTATTGTTCGCAAGCTTTCAGCATTTCCGGCACCGGCGGATTGTCCCCGGCTTCGCTGTTCCGGTACGAATAATGCAGCACATCCCCGGGACCCGCAATGACTGCGCCGCCCTGTTGCAGCGTATCTCCCTGAATGCTTGTCTGAACATAGCCCGAAACAGCGGCACGGATTCCTTCTTTCAGGGATTTGAAGCCGAACAGAGAGCCGACACTTCTTTTCAGATTCAGCACCTCGTAAGTTTTCAGAGAAGGGTCTGTAAAAAGTTTTCCGCTATAGCCCGTATCTTCCCTGAAAGCCTTGATATAAAGCGGCGCGCCGTTGCCGATGACACACATTGCTGCATTCCGTTCCTCAAAGGCTTTGACATGCTTTGCCAGATCAGCGACCTGCTGACGGCAGATCAATCAGCCGAAATGCCTTACAAAAACCAATACCGCCCGCTGTTTCTCCCACAGAGATGAGAGACTCAGGGCATTTCCGTTCTCATCAAGAACTGTCTGCTGTCCAAGTTGTTGCAACATTGCCTGATCTTTATTCATTTATTTTTCCTGTTCCTTTCATATCCTGCCTGCATATTTCTGCATTTTTCTTTGACTTGATTATTGAAAATATGCTATGATCTTTCTTTGTATCAGAAAGAACTGTCTGTTGTAAATCATATTTTGTATCCGATCTCATGGGGGATATTTATGTCTGCAAAAATCAATTCATGTATTACGGTGCATCGCGGCAGAGTTTTTGAAATGGTCACGGAAAATATTACCCTGGCAAACGGCACAAGGTTTGATATTGACATTATCCGTCACCCGGGCGCGGCTGCGATGGTTGCCGTGTCTGATGAAAACAATGTGATACTGATCCGGCAATACCGTCATGCCATCGGGACTTATATCTGGGAAATTCCCGCGGGGACTCTTGCCCCGGAGGAAAAACCGGAAGAGTGTGCGAAACGGGAACTGATCGAAGAGACCGGTTTTTCCGCAGAGCGATGGCAGAAATTGGGAGAAATAACGCCGGTTCCCGGGTATTCGGATGAAAGGATTCATATTTTTCTGGCGCGGGACCTGTCCGCTGTCTCACAGAATCTCAATGCAGACGAAATGCTGGATGTTCATGAAATCCCTTTTGAAAATGTAATGGAAATGATTTCCAAAGGAGATATTCAGGACGGCAAAAGCATTGCCGGACTGTTCATGGCATTGAATTATCTCAAAAAAAATAAGGAGGAGCAAAACTTGTGAAACGATTTTTCAAAATATTTCTTATGATTATCGGCGCCGGCACGCTTGGGATATTTTTTGCAGGGGTCGTGCTGGCTGTTTTTTTCCGGACATATCGGGAAGATGTTCCGGATAAAACCGTTCTGGAACTGGATTTTGACAAAGGCTTTGAAGAATATGTTCCGGATGATGCGGCTGCCCGGATGATGAGCGGAAAAACTCCGACAGTTCTGGACGTGATCGAGTCATTGCAGCAGGCTTCTGAAGATAAGCGAGTCATCGGACTGATCGGACATATCGGAAACGCTGAAATGGGCCTCGCTCGGATTCAGGAACTCCGAAATGCAATACTGGCTTTCCGTGCAAAAGGGAAAAGCGCGGTGGCTTACAGCGACACTTTCGGCGAATTCGGTCCCGGAAACGGCGCGTATTATTTGGCAACCGCGTTTAAAAAAATATATCTTCAGCCTTCCGGAGATATAGGGCTTACCGGACTGATGTTCGAAACCCGATTTCTGAAAGGAACATTAGACAAAGTCGGGATCAGGCCCCGCATGGATCACCGCCGCGAATACAAAAACGCCATGAATGTTCTCACAGAAACCGGCTACACAGAGCCGCACAAAGAAGCTCTGTGCAAAATCATGTATTCGCAGTTCGGGCAGATTGTCAGAGACATCGGCAAAGCCAGAGACATTTCCCAGGCTGATATGATCTCACTCACAGATCACGGTTATTTTCTCGGGCAGGAAGCCTGCAATGCCAAGCTTGCCGATGAGTTGGCATATAGAGACAAAGTGTATGATGATATGAAAAAAATTGCCGGAAAAGATGCGGAATTTCTCCCGCTCATGACTTATCGGGAGCGCGCAGTCCAGCCCAGTGCCAAAGGAGAAACACTCGCTCTGATTTACGGCGTGGGTGCGATTTCACGAGGAGAGAACGAGTACAATGCCTTATCCGGAAACGCGGTGATGGGATCGGAAACCGTTGCCAAGGCTTTTCGGGCAGCCATTGAAGATAAAGAAGTCAAAGCAATTCTTTTCCGTGTCAGCAGCCCCGGCGGTTCATACATAGGTTCCGATACGATCTGGCGGGAGACGGTCCGGGCAAAACAGGCAGGCAAACCCGTGATTGTCTCTATGGGAGATGTGGCAGGGTCCGGCGGCTATTTTGTAGCAATGGCAGCGGACAAGATTGTTGCCCAGCCCGGAACCATCACCGGCTCTGTGGGTGTTCTTGCCGGAAAACTCCTTACTTCCGATTTATGGGACAAACTCGGCATATCTCATGATGAAATTCATACTGGTTCAAGTTCTACGATGTGGTCCGGAACTAATGACTACAGCCCTGAACAATGGGAACGCCTTCAGGACGCGCTGGATCGGATTTATGCGGACTTTACCGGCAAAGTTGCCGATGGACGGAAACTTGATCCCGAAGATGTGTCCGAGGTTGCCAAAGGCAGAATCTGGACCGGCGAGGATGCTGAAATCCGGGGACTGGTGGATGAATTAGGCGGATTTCCCGAAGCCATACAGCTTGCCAAAAAAGCTGCGGGCATTCCCGAAAAAGCTGAGATTTGTCTCAAACTTTTTCCCAAGAAAAAGGCGCTTCTGGATTTGCTGGAG
Organism: Desulfatirhabdium butyrativorans; assembly: GCA_020718785.1. Lineage (GTDB taxonomy): Bacteria > Desulfobacterota > Desulfobacteria > Desulfobacterales > DYRK01 > DYRK01. The sequence goes on from DYRK01000064.1 coordinate 8,154, forward strand.
GAAAAAGCCTCGGATGTCACAACTGCCCGGATATTGGCGGAAATACAGCCGATAGTTCAGGCGGTGGGACAGATCGGGATACTTGGGGAACAAGGAGTATTGTCAATGCAGGGATTTGATTTTTCAGTTTATTAGAAAATCCCGGAAAAGCAAAATTATGTACCGGGACAAAAATTTTCCGGCATTTTTAAAAACTGAGTTTTTTGAAAAAACTCAGTTTTTCCCATTCTGCCATGTCCGAAAATATATGGCCGGGTCACACTACCGGACAAAAAATTATAATATGCTGATTTTATTAAAAACGATTTGAAAAATCGTTTTACAGTAAAACGGCTTTGCAAGCCGTTTTTTGTCTGTTTCAGCAGAACGGGTTGAAAAATTGTCCGGTAGTGTGTGGCCGGGTACATATCGGTAGGACGATTTTGCAAATCGTCCGGTTTATAAAACGATTTGCAAAATCGTTTTACAGCTTACAGCTTATCGGCAGGACGATTTTGCAAATCGTCCGGTTTATAAAACGATTTGCAAAATCGTTTTACA
>DYRK01000064.1:8793-16207 GCA_020718785.1 Desulfatirhabdium butyrativorans
GCTTACAGCTTATCGGCAGGACGATTTTGCAAATCGTCCGGTTTATAAAACTATTTACAAAATCGTTTTACAACTTCAGGAACATTGAGATATGAAAGGCGGAAACAGAATTGATTGATATCCATTGTCATATTCTTCCGGACGTGGACGACGGCGCAGTTGACATGGAGGAAAGTCTTGCTATGGCAGAGAAAGCCGCGGCAGACGGTATCCGTATTATCGTTGCCACGCCTCATACCCTGAACGGCAGATATATCAACCCATCCGACAAGGTAATGGCTCAGGTTCGTAATCTGCAATCGTTTTTATTAAAAGCAAAGTCGGAAATTAATATTGTTCCGGGAGCGGAAATTCATTTCTGCCTCAACCTGAAGGAACGGATTCTCAGCCGCGAAGCTCTTACTTTAAACGATACGGGCAAATATCTGCTGGTGGAATTTCCGTTTCAGACGCTTCCGCCTCAATACCGCGAAGAACTTTTCCGGCTCAAGATCGAAGGAATAACGCCGATTATCGCTCATCCGGAGCGGAATGCCGTATTTCAGCAACATTCTGAAATGCTTGAAGAATTGGTCGCTGCCGGCTGTCTGCTGCAAATCACGGCAATGAGCATCACCGGCGGATTCGGGGAAGATGTTATGGAATGTGCGGCTAATATGCTGAAATTCCGGATGGCTCACATCATTGCGACAGATGCACATTCTGCGGGAAACCGATCCCCGATACTGTCTTATGCGGTCGCTGTGGCAACACAGGTGATGGGAAACCGAACAGATGCCGAACTCATGGTCACGCGGATACCCGAAGCCATTCTTGCCGGAAAACCTGTGGAAATCCCTGAACCTCCGCGGGCAGTCCTACAGAAAAAATCAGGATTTTTGAAAAAAATCGGCTGGCTCACTTGATTTCGGATTCAAGCTGTGTTCGTATTGATGAATTGCCCTTTGATTTGGGAACATATCTTCCTGACCTGCTTGTAAAAAAATCCGAAAGTGAAGGCTATATTGTCGAAATCAAACATTCTGCCGCTCAGACTTCAATAGAACGGTATGTACCGGGACAAAAATTTTCCGGCATTTTTAAAAACTGAGTTTTTTGAAAAAACTCAGTTTTTCCCATTCTGCCGTGTCCGAAAATATATGGCCGGGTACATATCAGTTTTCCAAACCGGGCGAGGCGTATTTCATCACGCTGTCGACGGATGCCGGGGGCAGAGAGACTGCCGAAATCACGCATGAGGCATTGTTCGAGCATTGGGGTTCTCTGAAACAGTGGCTTGCCGAAAAACGTGATGATCTTCCGTTTGTCCGGAGATTGGAAGAAGCGGCAAGGCACTGGGAGAATCAGGAAAGACCTGACGGTCTGTTATGGCGCACTCCCGATCTGGATTCGCTGAAATATGATGACCGAGGAAATATGACCGAATTGCCCTGCACGAAAAATGCACAAAGGCTTTATTGGCGGAACCGCAGCCCCTTTTACCCGATATCGTGCTGCCTGAACTTGCTTATATGGTTTTGCGTGAGCCGGGGTATTCAGTTTCAGTCAGTTTTCTGAACTCGGTAACAAAGGGCGAGATAATGATGGCAAAGATGACGGTAAAAGATATTGTCCGAACCTCTGAAATCTTGAAAAAATATGCAGACAGCCGTGTTGATTTTGTGGACTGTGCAATCGTTGCGATGTCGGAGCGATTGAATATTCAGAGAATTTTAACAGTTGATCAGAGACATTTCAGATTGTTCCGTCCTTTGCATTGCTCCCGTCTTACAGTTATTCCCTGACTGCGAACGGCCGCAAAGACTCGGCAGAAGCCCTGTTTGAAAAAGCCTTGCAGGATTTTCCTGAAAATGGGAAACTGAAAGAGACAATAAGGCGGTTTATGCCGTAAAAATTTTCAAAATATTTGTATTCTCGGAGACAAGCAGATATCGTTGGTCTGATCCTACGGTTCCGGTATTCGAATTTTGTAGGACATGCCGGCAGCATATCCCTTTATTCAAACTGTTTTCTGAATTCGAGAAACCGCTGCTTCAATTCCTCCACGTCTGCCTGAAGATCCGCAACTTTCTGCTCAAGTTCCGCAATCCGCTCATTTTCTGCCATCACCTTGAGCCTTGCGGCTTCGGGTCCCGGAAATTCTGCTTCTTCCTTGATTTCCGGCTCTCCGCAGAACAGATGAGCATAACGATGTTCTTTTCTGCCGGTCTGCCGGGGAAGCTTGATAACAAAGGTCCCGTCTTGTTTTTCTGTCAGTCCCTGAAGCACGGCTTCCACTTCGGTCAGATCGTTGAAGGAGTGGATCCGAAGTGTACGGCTTTTCAATTCTCCCAGGGTCTGCGGCCCCCTCAGCAGCAACAGGCAGAGAATTCCGATTTCCTGCCGGGAAAATTTGAACATGCCTTTCAAATTATGCTCATATTTGGAAGTACGGCTTCCCACGGTCTTTATCTGCCATGACAACTGCTTTTCCCTCAGACCGTCCAGACCGCGCAGCACGGCTTTTTCATCAAGACTCATCACCGGATCGCGGTTGGATTTCTGATTGCAGGCAGCAGTAAGCGCATTCAGCGTCAGCGGATAATAATCCGGCGTAGTGATCTGCTTTTCGATCAATGAGCCTAAAATACGCGCTTCGACAGGATTAAGCAAAATGTCCATATCTTACTCCTCATCTTACTCATCGGATCAGTCAAATTTTTTCACGGGACCCGCGGCTGCAAGATACAGCATTTCAGAATCTTCGTTCAGTTCAAGCAGTCCGCCGGCTTCTTTGTCATAGAACGCGCCGATACCGCAGCATCCCAGTCCCAGCACGGTCGCGGCAAGATAAAGTCTCTGACCCAGCCTTCCCGCGGTGAGCATTGCATGGCGATAGCCCCGGGGACCGAAAGTCTGTTCCAGATATTTCAGATTTGTAACAAAGAAAAAAAGCAGCGCAGCCTGTGACAGCCATTCCTGATTCAGACAGATATGCGCCATATTGTCTGTCAGGATACCGGACTGTGTCTGCCCCGCGGAAGACTCGGAGCGATTGAGCCAGTAACATCCCGGTTCCAATCCTTCCACATTTCCTGACAGAAAACCGGTGCAGACCGTATCGTCTGCAAGATCATCCGCGCACAGAAATGCGATCAATGCTTCGAATTGGATTTTCGGAAGCGGCGTTTTGACAAAATTCCTCAGAGACCGCCGTTTCTGAATTGCCTGAGAATAGTTCATTTTTTCCGGAAATATATCCGGACTTGGTATTTTTATCCATGAATGCGGAAAGATACCGGTCTGGGAAAGTATGTCCGGCACCGGTTCCCGCTGAATTACGCCGCGGGCTGTATTCCGGTGAATTTCCTCAACTGCCGGGTATGAAGATTCTCCGAATGCCATTTTGCTGGCTTTGTAAAAAGACTCCGGCAGTTTTTCCGCTGTTTCGGCACCGGAATCCGAATCGCTGCCCGGAACTCCGACCGCAGCAAGACAGACTTCTTTTTCAGGATCAAGCCCCAGCAGATGACTGACGCATTCATCATCGAAATCATAATCGCTTTCAAAAGGCAGATTCAGCGATTTCAGGGTCAGCACAAGGTTTTCAATCAGATGTCCGGAATCCAGAAGATGGTAGCGGTACGCACGGTCACGATATTTCCATGCGCTTCGGAAAAATATCACTGTAATAAAAAAGGTCAGAACATATCCTTTTTCATTGAAATTCCCGGTACGCATCTCTTCCAGAACATGCTGCCCCATCGCATAATGATAAAGCCCGGACTCTAAGCCCGGCACGTACCTCGAAGCCATATAAAGTTCGCAGGGATAAAGTCCGCCCGCGGACGGAACACTGCGGTGAAAAAAGACGCCGCCTCCGGAATGATGCGTTTTTCCGGTAAGCGTATAGGTCAATCCCAATATGCTGCAAAGATGTTCAAAAGAAAAATCGGCAGAACTCTGTCCGGGATATTTTTCTCCGATAATCCGGGAGAGCATTGCGTCATGGGAAATATCGCGGGAAATCGCTGTTGTTTTCAGCCCCGGATATTCCTTGTAAGTATTCGGCTGATTGGTCCAGTCCAGAAATCGCGGTACTCCAAGACTGTGCCGGTCATAACCGGTATGGCGATGATAATCCGCGGCAGATGTTATCATTCTGTTTCCTTTCTTCTTACAAACTTCCGGAAATTGAATTTCAATGCGTTACAGGCGGACACTGCTTTTTGTCGGGAAAGTCCGCCTGAACGCCGGGACTACGAACTTTCCGATATGCTGAAATTCAATTTCCGTAAATCTGCAGCTTGACATCAAAGACATCTTAGCTTAAATAAATCACATTAATCTGTTTTATCGTAAAAATCAAACATTAGTTTTCCTTTTCCCTTTCTTGTTCCCGCGCACTTGCAGGGATACAGTCTGGGACATCCGAGGTCCCGTGTGCGGGAGAAGGGGTTATGACCTGAAATGAAAAAAGACAATAAAATCAATCGCCTGAGAAATATCGGCATTATTGCCCATATTGATGCCGGAAAAACAACGGTCACGGAACGTATCCTTTATTATACCGGGCGTTCCCATAAAATGGGAGAGGTTCATGACGGAGAAGCGGTAATGGACTGGATGCCCGATGAACAGGAACGCGGCATTACGATCACCTCCGCGGTCACGACCTGCGAGTGGAAAAACAGCGAAATCCAGATCATTGACACTCCGGGGCATGTGGATTTCACCATTGAAGTCGAGAGGTCACTGAGAGTGCTGGACGGCGCGGTGGGAGTCTTCTGCGCGGTGGGAGGCGTGGAGCCTCAGTCGGAAACTGTCTGGCGACAGGCAGACAAATATCATGTTCCGAAAATCGCTTTTATCAATAAATTAGACAGGATAGGAGCCGATTTTTTCAGAACTGTCAATATGATGACGGAACGGCTTCATGCCAGACCTCTTATTCTGCAACTTCCGGCAGGCACAGAGGACAATTTTTCCGGCGTGATTGATCTGCTTGAGATGAAGCAGATTATCTGGGATGCCGATACTCTGGGCGCGACCTACAGCAGCGGGGATATTTCTCCGGATGATCTTGATATGGCTCGGGAATATCGGGAAAAACTGATTGAGACTCTTGCCGACGCGGATGATGAAATCGCGGACGCTTATCTGGCAGAGGAGCCGATTTCCACGGAAAACCTGATTGCCGCGATCCGGCGCGCCACCGTGAGCCTGAAATTGGTTCCTGTGCTGTGCGGTTCTGCGTTGAAAAACAAAGGCATACAACTGCTGCTCGATGCCATTGTCCAGTTTCTCCCAAGTCCTGCCGAAGTACCTCCGACCCGCGGGGTTCATCCCGAAACCGGAGAACCCGTCGAATGTCTGTCCAAAGACAATGCCCCGCTTGCCGCGCTGATATTCAAAGTTTCCATGATGGAAGGCAGGAAGCTCTGTTTTATCAGAGTCTATAGCGGAAAGATGAAAGCCGGCGAAGATGTTTACAATTCTTCCAGAAATAAAAAAGAAAAACTTTCGCGGATATTGAGGATGCACGCCAATAAACGCGAGCGCGTGGACATTGCGGAAGCCGGAAGTATTGTGGGCGTAGTGGGATTAAAAGATTCTTCCACAGGAGAGACGCTCTGTTCTGCCGCAAATCCGGTTCTGCTTGAAAAAATCGAATTCTATGAACCGGTTATTTCTGTTGCCGTGGAGCCGAAAACCCACGGAGATCAGGAAAAATTGGATCAGGTGCTTGAAAAATTCATGGCAGAGGACCCGACTCTGAAAGTCCGCAGGGATGAAGATACCGGACAGATCATTTTGTCCGGCATGGGAGAACTGCATCTCGAGATCATCGTCAGCCGGATGCTGAGGGAATTCAACACCAGCGTCAATGTCGGAAAACCGCAGGTCGTTTACAGGGAAACCATTGCTGTTGTGTCCCAAGCCAGTGCCGTGTTTGACAAAGAAGTGGCAGGACATCATCATTTCGGAGAAGTGCGCCTGAAACTGAAACCGGTTTCCCGCGGCGCGGGCAACAGCTTCAAATCTGAAATCACAGATGAAACCATTCCCGCGGCTTTTATTCCCGCGATTCGGAAAGGGGTTATGGAATCGCTGGAAAGCGGTTCTCTGATGGGATACCCGGTCGCGGATGTGGAGGCTGTGCTTGTAGGCGGATCATACAAAGATTCCATAGGTACGGAATTGGCTTATACCGTGAGCGCGTCAATGGCCTGCAAAGAAGCTCTTGCCGCGGGTCAGCCTTTTCTTTTGGACCCGATTATGAATGTGGAAATATTCATTCCTGAATCCTTCATGGGAGAGGTCATCGGGGACTTGAATTCGCGCAGCGGAAAAATCGAGGCGATTGACAGCCAGCGGGGATTTCAGGTTATCAAAGCCACGGTTCCCCTCGCGAGCATGTTCGGTTATTCGACTTCGCTGAGGTCTGCAACTCAGGGCAGGGGGACATATACCATGCAGTTTGCAAGGTTTGACCGAAAATAAACAGGAGGAAAGTGCAAAACCATTTTAATAAGATCGGCATTTTTGCACTCCGGAGGATAACATGGAACCTATTCTTGAACAGATACTTCAGTCGCCCAAATTGGTTTTGTATTCTCAGCATATTCAGGATGTTATTTCTGAAGAACAGCAGAGGCGCAGACAGTTTTACGAAGACATTACCGACGAGAAAGCCGAGTTTATCAACGGAGAGGTGATTATACATTCTCCTGTCAGAATTGAGCATAATATTGCCGGAAAGCTCCTTTTGAGGTTTCTGGATATTTATGTGCAGATAAACCGGCTCGGTTTTGTGGGGCATGAAAAGATGATGATTACTCTGACGCGCAATGATTATGAGCCGGATATCTGTTTCTGGACCAGAAAAAAATCCGACAAATTCAAGCCCCGGCAGACCCTGTTTCCCGCGCCGGATTTTATTGCAGAAATTCTTTCTCCCTCGACAGAGCAAAGGGATCGTAATATAAAATGGGAAGATTACGCGGCTCACGGAGTCTCGGAATATTGGATTATTGACACTGAAGCCCGGTCCGTAGAGCAGCATGTGTTAAAAAAAGACGGGTATCATCTTCATGCAAAAAAAGATTCCGGAATACTGAAATTCAAGGCAGTCAGGAGATGTGAGATTCCTGTTCGGGCTTTGTTTGACGAAGATGAAAATCTTGCGGCACTGAAGCTGATTGTTGAAAATTCTAAGTAAAACGATTTTTTCCTCGTTCCCAAGCCCCAGCTTGGGAACGCATCTGCGCCCGAAGCCCAGGCTTCGGGTCGTCTCCCGTCACGGGAAGCCGGGGCTTCCCCGGCAAGTGCGTTCCCAAGCTGGGGCTTGGGAACGAGAAAACGGAACTCTATGTTACTTTTGCGCTCCGGGTTTGTCTTCCGAGCGTTCGATTTTCAGTTTTTCAGCCTTCAA
>DYRK01000065.1:0-9355 GCA_020718785.1 Desulfatirhabdium butyrativorans
AAACCCGAAAAGGAGCAATCAGTCATGTGCCTTGCCATACCGTCTAAAATCGTAAAAATTGAAAATACCCTTGCAACCATAGACGTGGAGGGCGTCAGGAGAGATGTGAGCATTCTTCTTCTCGAAGATGCTCAGATCGGAGATTATGTCATTGTTCATGCCGGTTTTGCCATACACAAAATAGACGAAGCTGCTGCAAGGGAATCGCTGCAACTGCTTCGTGAGGCTGTTTCCATGATGGAAAACTGAATTCCCCCGCTGTTAAAAAAAGAGACAAAACAGGAATCTGCTTTGCCTCTTTTTGATGGACTGCGGTTCATTTGATTTCGGTGGTTTTCCATTTCAGAAAATCATCTGTTTCAGAAATCATCAGTCATCCGCACCAATCCGTAATAATCCGTGAACAACTCGTTTTTGGCGTTGATGAAGTTATATCTTGCTCTTGCAAGATAATAGATAGCGTCTAAAACATCGGCTGCTGTTTCTACGCCTTCTTTAAAAGAAATATCTGTTATCCTGAGATTTTCTTCTGCCTGTGAGATGCTGCTTTCCGCAACTTTCAGATTTTTCAGCGACACTTCGTAATCCAGAAGCACATTCTTCAGACCGGTACTCAGAGTCTTCTTTAACTCATAAAGATCACGCCCCGCTGTTTCGACTTCAAGATTTGCTTTTGCCACAGAAGAATCTTTTTTGTATCCGTCAAAAAGATTTATTTTGGCATTGAGCTGCACGCGTATTTCATCATCACTGTCACCGCCCGCGCCGACAGCGTAGTTGTCTCCGGATTTCCGATAGCTCCCGGCAATATCAACAGAAGGATAATACGCCGAGTCGGCGATTTTCACTCCGAATTTCTTTGACTGCAACACAGTTTCAATGGCTTTTATCTCATTCCGTTTTTCAAACATCCGGGATTCGTAAAAATCAAAATCTTTTACTCCCGGTATCTCATCAAATTCATTGAAGCTCAGTTCTTCCGCGTCAACATCGGCATCTGTCTCACGTTCAATGCGGTTGACACTTTTTTTAAATTCAGCTTCTGCTTTTTTCAGTCTCTGATCAGCATCATCCATCTGAACCTTGATTTTCAGCAGATCATTTTTTTTTATCAGACCGACACTGTACATATTTTTCGAATCTTCATGGCGTTTTTGAAGCAGCCGGTATTCATCCTCGGCAACTTTCAGACTGCTTTTTTTCCCGAAAATATCCAGATACCGGAGAGCCACCGCGTACCGGATATCCTGAATAATACTTTCCAATTCGTATTCTTTGGCTTTTTTAAGCAGCCCTGCCGCGGTCACATTGTACTCATCTTTGAATCCGGAAAAGATATTGCAGGTAACAGCTCCTCTGACCGCGCTGTTTTCCTGCTTCTCGCTCGTGCTGTCTTCGTCCAGCCGGTTTGCGGTATAGGAAGCGTCAACAGACGGGAGAAATGCACTCCGGGCAATAACCTCATCCATTTCGCCCTTTCGGACATCCATCCGGTATTTTTCCACAACTTTCCGATTGGCAACAGCCTTATCCTGCAAGGCTTTCAGGGATTCGCTTCGCGCTGTTCCCGGCAGCATCAGTATGAAAATCACCATAAATTTAATTACAAAATCACATAACCTGCTGTTCTTTATATTTCTGCATTGCACCATCTGCCTGCCTCCGTTTGTAAAAGCGATTGTCTGAGATATCCGACGGCACCCGCCTGAAAGCGGTACTGCAAACTTTGCGATCTGCTGAAAATCCCCACGTCCCGACGCTCCGGCGCACTGCTGTTAAGTTAAACGGGAGGAGTGCTGAAATGCCAATTTTATAAGATAGGTTTAGCACACACGATTAAATTGATAGCAATGACTCAGAGCGCGGGAACGGGAAAGTCATATTGTTCTGTCATCAAGAACTGTAATAACTCTGAATGGCTTCGCACAATCCCGGTATGGTAAATGATTCCGCGGTGATACGGACATCAAAGCCCAGTTCCTTTGCCGTATCGGAAGTAATCGGACCGATGCTTGCAACAGTGACGCCCTGCATCAGCGTCCTGAATTCCTCATCTCCGGAAGGAAGAAGTTTTCTGAAATTCTTCACGGTAGAAGAACTCGTAAAGGTGACAATATCAATGCTTCCCTCTTTAAGCCGGCTGATGAGAATTTCTGCATTTTCAATGTCTTCCACAGTGCAGTAAGCCGTGACTTCATCCACTGTCGCGCCCATTTTTGTCAATTCCGCAGGCAGAACCGGTCTGGCTTCCCCGGCGCGGGGCAGCAGGATTTTTTTGCCTCTTACGGCTTCATTTCCGAATGCCTCAACCACGGATTCTGCCCGATAGCTTTCAGGGATAATATCGCTGTTGATGCCGAACTCACGAAGCTTTGCTGCTGTTGCCGGTCCTATGCTTGCAGTGCCTAAGTGATGCAATGCCCGGACATCTCTCCCGCTTTCAAACAGCCGTTCAAAAAAGAACTTCACTCCGTTGACACTGGTAAACACAATCCAGTCATAATCGGAAAGGTGTTCAATCGCTGTATCGAGAGGAGTCCGATCTGCCGGAGGAATGACTTTGATAGTAGGACATTCTAAACAGGCCGCGCCCATATCTGACAGTTGTTTCACGAGATCACTCGCCTGCTCCCGGGCCCGAGTTACCGCAATATGCTTTCCCATGAGAGGACGGTTTTCAAACCATTTCAGCGTTTCTCTCAGAAGAACGACTTTGCCTACCACAGTGATTGCCGGGGCTTTCAGACCGGCAGCTTTGACTCGTTCCGCAATGCTTCCGAGTGTTCCTGTAACCGTGACCTGTTCCGGAGTTGTTCCCCATCGTATCAATGCCACCGGCATATCCGGACTCATGCCGTGTTCAATCAGGTTGCAAGTGATTGCAGGCAGATTCTTGACTCCCATGAAAAACACAATAGTTCCAATGCCTTTTGCCAAAGCAGACCAGTCAATTCCCGATGTCTCTTTGTTCGGGTCTTCATGACCTGTCACAAACGCGACCGTAGGCGTAAATTCCCTGTGCGTCAGCGGAATTCCGGCATAAGCAGCCGCGGCAATCGCCGATGTCACGCCCGGAACAATTTCAAAAGGAATTCCTTCTTTTACCAGAACTTCCGCTTCTTCGCCGCCGCGCCCGAAAATAAAGGGATCGCCGCCTTTGAGCCGGGTGACAGTCCTGCCTTGTTTTGCCTTCTCTGCGATCAGGGCATTGATACAGTCCTGAGACAGGGTGTGATCTCCGCCTTTTTTCCCGACATAGACCATTTCGGCATTTTCCGCCGCGTATTTCAGAAGAGCCGGAGCTGCGAGATAGTCATAGATAATCACTTGCGCGGTTCTGATACATTCCAGCCCTTTTACCGTAATCAGCCCCGGATCGCCGGGTCCCGCGCCTACCAGATACACTTTGCCCGTAGGTAATTGTCTGTTTGTCATAATTTAGCTGTCAGTTTTTCCAGTATCTGTTTTGCTCCCCTAGAGAGCATAGTCTCTGCCAATTTTATGCCGATGCTTTCGGATTCTGTGACAGGACCTGAAAGCCTGTCCCGTATCACGGCGGTTCCGTCCGGTTCTGCTACCAGCCCGCTGAGAACAAAAAGATTCTCTTCGATTTTTCCATGCGCGGCAACGGGAATCTGGCATCCGCCTTCAAGCCGGTTCAGAAATGCCCGTTCCCCTGTAACCGTAATCCGTGTCTCAGGGTCATCCAATCCTGCAATGAGAGAAGCGATGTACGAGTCATTCTCGCGGGTCTCGATACACAGCGCGCCCTGACCGGCAGCCGGCAGCATTATCTCTTCATTCAGATATTCGGTGATTCGGTCTTCAAGCCGAAGACGTATCAGCCCTGCCGCGGCTAAAATCACTGCGTCCATAAGCCCTGTTTGCAGTTTTTTCAGACGCGTGTCGAGATTTCCTCTTAACGGCGATATGAGCAGATCGGTCCGTTTATACCGCAATTGTGCGGAGCGGCGCAGACTGCCTGTTCCCACAGTGCTTCCGGCCGGGAGTTCGTGGAACTTCAAGTTGTTTCGGGAAATCAGGACATCTTTGGGATTCTCACGTTTGGGAATCGCGGCGATACACAGTCCATCCGGAATTTCGGCAGGCATGTCTTTCATGCTGTGAACCGCAAGATCAACTCGTCCGTCAAACAGAGCCTCTTCGATTTCCTTGACAAAAAGCCCCTTGCCGCCGATTTTGGCAAGAGGCACATCAAGAATTTTATCGCCTTTGGTCTTGATAATGACCAGTTCAACCGAAATATCCTGACTGCTGGATTCGAGCGCGGATTTTACCCAGTTTGCCTGCCAGAGAGCCAACTGGCTGCCGCGTGTTCCGATTTTGATATGTCGTGTTCCCATCAGTGGCAGCTCGCGCAACTGTGAGATGAACATCCGCTGCATGAGGAATCGGCCGCGGTGCGTTTTGTGGTCTGGCCGGAGCCGCCTTTGCTCACAAAACCGCACGCGGACATCAGCCTGCTGACCTCTTTGGTGTTGCAGACAGGACAGGCAGGCTGATCTTTTCCGAAAACCAGATATTCAAAATTTTTGTCGCATTTATCGCAATGATATTCGTAAATCGGCATTTTTCTTTCTCCTTTATGAGATTCTGTTCAGTCCCGTGAGGACCGGTTTATTTTATTTGCCAAGATGATAATCATTAATGTCGGATTATCAAGTTTTCGGTTACTGCCGTACAGACAGGGTTCAGAATTCAATCAAAGATTTCTAAGGATTACAGATCATCGGGAATCGGAATCAGGCATGACCGCGGCGCGGAGATTGTCCGCTTTTTCAGCTTGAGAATGCCGGATATTTATCAGATTATTCCTTACTTTTCTGTCTGACAGAATTATATTTATAAAGTCAATATATTTTTTTGACAATTAATTGAAAAATTATGATAACCTATTGTTACGCTGATTAAAACATATTTTTAATTTTTGATAAAAAAAGACTTGACAAAAGTAACATCTCCTGATGTAATAGTATATTTTACGGATGGAAAGACGAGTCGTTTTATACAGATTTTCAGAAATTGAATATCCTCGGAGATTTACCCTGAAAGGATTCTTTAATCTGAGTAATGAGTTAAAAGAGGAGTAAAACGGCTTTGCAAGCCGTTTTGTGTCTGCTTCAGCAAAACAGTTTGAAAAATTGTCCGGCAGTGCCGAAACGATTTGCAAAATCGTTTTACTGTAAAACGCCCCTGCTTAAAACAGACGCAAGCCGTTTTGTGTCTGCTTCAGAAGAACGGTTTGAAAAATTGTCCGGCAGTGCCGAAACGATTTGCGTCTGTTTTAAGCAGGGGCGTTTTACTGTAAAACGGCTTTGCAAGCCGTTTTGTGTCTGTTTCAGCAAAACAGTCTGAAAAATTGTCCGGCAGTGCCGAAACGATTTGCGTCTGTTTTAAGCAGGGGCGTTTTACTGTAAAACGGCTTTGTAAGCCGTTTTGTGTCTGTTTCAGCAAAACAGTTTGAAAAATTTTCCGATAGCACAGATGAGTTATATATGAACTCAGGATTGAGGTAATATGCAGTTAGGTCAGATTCAGCCAAAAAAAATCGAAGCCTCTCAGTTGAATGCGGAGAAGGCAGAGGATGTCTTTGAGAAAGGGCTTAGGTTCCCGTGGATGGGACTGCGGCCGGATTTATTGCTTCACAAAGGCGCGCCGGATGAAAGCGGGAAGGAAACATACGTTCTTGAAGACCCTGTCCGGGGGGAACATTTTGAACTGGGAGAATCCGAAGCCAAGCTTTTTCTTTGTCTGGCTGCGGAGAAAGACCTTAAAGCCGCAGTGGACAGACTGATGAAAACCAGTTCACTTCGTCCCGGGGCAAAGGATGTGCTTGCTTTTGTCAACATGCTGCAAATGCAGCGTCTGGCGGTTCTTCCCGAAGATGCGGATATGAGCTGCGGGTGCGGACCCAAGCCGGAACCGGAGGAAGAGGAAAAAAAAGAAAAGAAAAAACGGGGGCGGATTGCGACTTATTTCATTGATATTCTTTGGATTATCACCTTCCCTATCCGGCTGTGGTGGTGGTGGATACAGGCAGCAAGAGGCGGCGATCTGACAGAATGGCGCAAAAACAAGCCGGCTCTGTTCGGGGGCAAGGTCGAACATAAAGACGGGCAGCAGCAACAGCAATCAGCCGGTGCCGAACCCGGATTTTCTCTATCCAATATATATTTCTTCAGAGTCCCGGTCATGCGGCCCGACAAATTCCTCACGGCTGCATATCCCTGGGTCAGCGTGCTGTGGTCAAAGCCTTTTTTATATACTTATGGCGTCATGGGACTTGCCGGACTGCTTTCCATGATTCAGCAATTCGAACTTTATCTCTACACTGCGAGCTATCTTTTTACCGTCAAGGGCTTTCTCATATTTATGCTCTGTATGGGATTTCTGAAAGTCCTGCATGAATTCGGCCATGCCTTTGCAGCAAAGCATTACGGAATTTTTGTCCGGCGCATGGGGCTTTACTTCATGTTTTTCATGCCCATGCTTTATACAGACGCGACCGACGCATGGAAACTTCCGTCCCGAAAAGCAAGAATGATGGTCGGACTGGGCGGGGTTCTGGTGGAAATCTATGTGGGCGCGATGGCACTGTTTTTCTGGTCTGTTCTTCCGGACGGAATTTTACGCAGCATCATGTTTTACACATCCGGAGCCGCGATTGTCTCCACAGTGCTGGTGAATGTCAGCCCGTTCATGCGCTTTGACGGCTATTATGTGATGATGGATTATCTCGGCATGAGCAATCTGCGTTCCCGATCTGTCATGATGTATAAATATTATCTCCGTAAAGTGCTGGTGGACTGGACAGGTCCCAAACCCGAAGAACATCCCCGGGGTCCGATGATGGCGGTCTTCGGCATGGGCTGCAATCTCTATCTGCTCGTAGTTATTTTCGGTATTCAGTTCATGATCTATACGGAGATAGACGAACTTATTGCTATCTGGGGTATTATTATTCTCTTTCTGGTTTTTATAGCAGGTCCGTTGGTTCAGGAAATCACGTTTTTGTTTAAAAATTGGAAAAGCTGGGGATCAAAAAAAGCATTAGGTCTTCGTTTTGTCGTATTGGCTCTCTTATCCGTATTTCTCTTTGTTCCCATGCGGAAATCCGAGATGGTGCCGGCATTTTTTCTGTATCAGGATGTGATGCGGCTGGAAACCCCGGGCCGAGGCAAAATTGTCACAGACATGCCCAAGTTGGATGCACCTGTACAAAAAGGAGACCTTCTGTTACAAATCCGGGATGACCGTCTGGAACAGGAATTCAAAATGTCTCAGTATGCTCTGCTTCAGATCGAGGAAACCCTTAAAAATATGGGAGCCGGCGGCGAGCAGGGCGGATATCGGACATGGCTGATCGCAGAGCGGGAACGACTTACCGCCGCATGTGAGAAACTGCATCAGGCAATTGCCCAATTTGAAATCCGGTCTCCGATATCGGGTCGTATTGCCGAGGTCAGCAAGATGCTGCAAAAAGGGGCTTATGTAATGAAAAAAGAGTATGTTATGACCGTGGCAGACGAGCGGTTTTCCGAGGTGCAGGCTTATGTTCCCGAAAAACTGTATCGCAGTCTGAAAGGAAAAGAAGAAGAGCGTATTGCCAGTCTGGATATTATTGTTCCGGATATGGTGGCAGGAGACATTAAAGGAAAATTCAGAGAGATGCTGGATTTCCCTGTCACCGAGTTTCCGAACAACTCGCTGTTTGATTTTGCCGACGGACCCATTGTGACATCGCTGGAAAGCCGACCGTCCAAATCAGGTTCCATGCAGTCCAGAGACCCGCAGTTTCCGATTTTCTTTGACATCTCCGATGTTCCGGAGTATCTTCGTCACGGCACTCCCTGTTTTGTACGGATAAAAGGAGAAGCCGACAGCCTCATGCGGAAACTGCTGCGTGAAGGTTGGCGCATCATGGCCACAAGAAAAATCATCACTACATTTCAATCAGAAGATTGAATCTTAATATCGGTCGAAAAAGTTTATAGTCCAGCTTTCAGGCGGACAGCAGTGTGTGTCCGCCTGAAAGCGATACTACGAACAGCCCGGTAACTAATTTTCAAGGAGTAAAGAGTATGAATATTCATCAATTCAATCTGCATTTCAATCCTGAAGAAGACAGAATTATTTTCAGGTTAAACACCTTCGGACGGGAAGAATTCAGATTTTTTTTCACCAGACGGTTTATAAAACTGCTCTGGCCCGTTTTGCAGCAGTTGCTTGACAATGATCTCAAACGTCGGGCGCCGGAAACTTCCCATGTGTCCAAAGCCGTGCTGGAATTTGAACGGGAAACAGTTGTCTCCCAGACCAATTTTCAGCAGAAATATGTCGAAACGCCCATGACCTATCCGCTGGGAGAAGCATCTGTGCTTTTATCACGGATTCAGGTGAAACAGGTGCCGCAGGGAGATATTCTCTGTCTGCATCCTTCTTCGGGAAGCGGTATCGAATTCATGGTAAGCAATACCTTTCTTCATCCCTTCTGCAAGCTGTTGGCAGACACCGTAAGCAAAGCAGACTGGAACATGAATCTTATATCTGCGCCACAGATGATGCAGGCTCAGAATCCTCAGGGTGCCAAAGTATTGCATTAAACAGAGGTGATAGGTCATAGAATGTTATGCCGTACAGCAGATTTTCACTGAAAGATGTCAAAAGAAAGCTGGAAATACAGATCGTTGAGGATCAACGCTTATTCTCCGGAGAAAATAAAGCTGAGATCAGTGATTTTCTGAAAGCGGTTTTGGAAAAATATGTGCCGCTGGCTCTGGCAGTCAATACCGAGAAGTCAAGATCGGAATGGATTATCGCGCCGATATTGGCGGAATTGAAAGATATGCTGAAAGGACAGATCAGTGTTTTTTCAGGAAAACGGCTGGAGGTCTCTTCGGAAACCGGATTGGACGGTTACTGTGACTATATTGTCAGTCTGAATCCTGAGCAGTATTATATCGCCGCGCCTGTCCTGACAATTGTTGAGGCAAAAAAAGAAGATATTATCGAGGGTCTGGGGCAATGTATAGCAGCGATGTACGCCGCTGAACTCTTCAATGAGAAAGAGGAAATCCGTATCCCTTTTGTTTACGGGGCAGTAACTACCGGTACAAACTGGAAGTTTTTAAAGCTGAAACATAAGACAGCATATATTGACACCGATGAATATGCGTTAAAACAGCTTGATATTCTTATGGGAATATTTGTTCGGATTGTAACAGAAAAGTGAAGAGTAAATGATGTTGAACCTCGAACAAAGCAGACAGGATGAAGCAATGCCTTCATTGAATCATAGTTATACTTGTATTCAAATTCTTCGCCAACTCTTGCA